>CAZZDG010000024.1:0-14411 GCA_964652415.1 uncultured Pseudomonadales bacterium
GGTCTTTCAAAGAATATAGCACTTATTATGCCGTTATTCTAGGAAAGACCCTAACAAAATAAAATTATTCATCTGTCCGTTACCGAGGTTAAATTTTTCCGGAAAAAAGGGGATAGTAAAAAAAAGTGAAGCTACAACGAAGTACAACACCTTCCATTTTTTAACCCACACTAATTTTGTAATCAAAAATAAACTCAATAAATACGAAAACAAAGAAAGGTAATTCCACAACACGCTTGACCAAAAAAATGGTAATAAATCAACCCACCATAAAAAATAAAAAGATGATGGAGGATAGTTAAATGGGCCAGGAGATGTTAGCAAAGTGTGGTAAGGATTTAATCCTTGCCACCACATTTTTGAGGCCTCATATAATTGAGGAAAATCAATTCCGTGTGGTTTATGTAATTCAAAAAAAATCATGACTAAAAGTGTATTATTGCCTGTAACTGTTTATGCAATTCTGGTGCTCCAACACGAATAGTAAAGTTTTCATATTACTCACAATTGTATCATCAAGAAAACCACATGCTACAATACCAAACTAATAGTGAAAAATCATGCAGAAAAAATAAAAAACATACTGATAAAAGGTGCAGAATTAGCAACCTTCTCTGCACTTATTTATTTTCTTGCAAACTGCGCTATTGACCGTAAAACTAGACAATCGTTAGAAGAGCGAGCAGGAAACAGGTGTGAAAGTTCACCATATGACCAAGATGGAGAAAAAAGACAAGGTAGATGCAACACTGTAACAAACCTTGAAGTTGCACATATGCAACATGGTGATAATAGAAATTTTAACAAATTAGAAAACGTAAAACTTTTTTGTATTCGCTGTCACTTTTTCGACCATTTATATAGAAAGAGAAACAACCTCTCTAAAGGTGAAAACAGCTGGACGCTCTATCAAATCTGGCATAGAATGACACCCACTGAGAGAGTAGGAATCCCAGAACCCTCAATCCCGATGAAAAACAACCACTACCGTAGATAAAAAATTGCTGTGATATAATACGTTTGCTATTAAAAAAAGCTTAAAACCATTACTAGTTCTGCCAACCTCTTTATAAAGTTGGATATCACAGAATAAGGTGAAAGAAGAACGTTTGTTTTTACAAAAATTTGATAAAAACAAATTAGTAGAACTTTCCGGGTAAGCCCGTAACAGCAGTAATTAAGTTAAATTTGAGGTGGTACCGCCAAAAACTTTTTGTAGAAATACAAAAATCCTAGGCCCTCTCGTAATTGGTGAAAAACGTGCATTACGCACAAAAAAAACACTAATTACCAGGGGGCTTTTTTGATATCTAAATCGTGATGGAAAAGTATTAAAAGAAGATACAAAAGGTTTAGTAAATAATATGCCAAAAGGAAATCGAGAGAAAGTTCTCGTTCCAGTAGAAAGAGCAAAAGCTTCGGCACCAATACCATCACAAACTTGGGATGAAGCAGCAAGAAGACGAAATAAACCTTGGTATATTATTGTTTTAGAAGGTAGAGAGTGCGCCCTTTTCTTTATGGATAGAATACACAAATTGATTAAGAACGACAGAGTAGTAGAAAAAGAAATGCAAGCAGCTCTAGATACATGGCTTAACCAAAGGGAAGTATATAGAGCATTAATTACAAGACTTGTTACGTGTAGAGACATTGATGATCTGGAAATTCCGATTGGGTATTACCCAGAAATTGTTGATAGAATAAAACAAGAATATAAAAAAATCATTAGTAAGTAAAAAAACACTGTAGGACAAAATTATGCCAAAACTAAATAAACTACCATTACGACCAAATTTACCAGAATTAGAAGAATCAGTCCTAGAATACTGGCAAAAAAATAAATCATTCGAAAAATCCGTAGAAATGCGTGACAAGAACAAGTCCTACGTGTTTTATGATGGCCCTCCATTTGCAACCGGATTACCACACTACGGTCATCTACTTGGTTCAACAAGTAAAGACGTCGTTCCTCGATACTGGACTATGAAAGGCTACAGAGTCGAACGTGTATGGGGTTGGGATTGTCATGGTCTTCCTATCGAAAACATGATTGAAAAAAAACTTGATATCAAAGGTGGAAAAAGAGGTATCGAAGATCTTGGAATCGACAAATTTAATCAAGCTTGCCACACCGAAGTCATGAGACTTGATGGTGAATGGGAAAAGATCATCGCCCGCTTAGGCCGTTGGGTTGACTTCAAAAATAATTACAAAACCATGGATACAACATACATGGAATCTGTCTGGTGGGGCTTCAAACAACTTTTTGACAAGGGCTTAGTATATGAAGGTAGAAAAATAGTCATGTACTGTCCACGATGCGCAACTCCACTTTCTAATTTTGAGATCGCTATGGACAACTCATACGAAGATGTTGAAGATTTTTCTGTCTATATTAAATTTAAATTAGTTCCAAAAGCTCGCACTACAAAAAATACAAATGAATACTTTGTTGCCTGGACCACAACCCCTTGGACACTTCCAGGAAATGTTGGCCTCGCAGTTGATACAACAGCTGAATATGTACAAGTTGAGTACACCTCAGAAGATTCAAAAGAAAAAGAATTGCTGTGGGTCGCAAAAACTTTGGTAGAAAAAATCTTTGAAAATAAAAAATATTCTGTTAAACAATCCGCAAAAGGCTCTGAGCTTGTAGGGAAACATTACGAACCACTCTTTAATTACGTACAATCTGATAAACCAAATGCTTGGTCAGTTCTTGCTGCTGACTTTGTCAGCATGGAAGATGGTACTGGAATAGTCCACACTGCCGCAATTTTTGGTGAAGATGACTATGCATTAGCACTCAAAGAAGATTTACCACTAGTCCCAACACTTAGTGATGAAGGTAAATTTTTACCATTTGTTGAGTTGGTTGCAGATAAATTTTATAAAAGTGCAGAAAAAACAATCAACGCCGACTTAACTTCACGTGGACTTATGTTCAAAGAAGAAAAAATCACTCACTCATACCCATTCTGTTACCGCTGTTCCACACCACTGTATTACAATGCGGTTCCTGCATGGTTCATTAATGTACAAAAACTCAAAAAAGATCTTATTGCACAAAATGAACAGATGAACTGGTTCCCAGAGCATCTCAAACATGGTCGCTTCGGTAAAGGGTTAGAAACCGCTCCAGATTGGAATGTTTCTCGATCAAGATACTGGGGTACCCCAATGCCAATCTGGGCAAGTGCGGACAAAAAACATTTACGAGTAATTGGTTCAATTGCTGAACTCCAAAAATGGGCAGTTAATCCAAAAGAAACAGAAAAACTCACCAACATTCATAGAGAATTTTTAGATGATATTCAAGTTTGGGTTGATGATGCAAAGACAGTACAAGGAAGAAGAATTCCAGAAGTTTTTGACTGTTGGGTTGAATCAGGTTCTATGCCATTTGCTTCAAAACATTATCCATTCGAAAATAAACAAGAAGTTGAAGAAACCTATCCAGCTCAGTTTGTGAGTGAATATATTGCTCAAACAAGAGCTTGGTTTTACACCATGCATGTGATTTCAGTTGGTATATTTGGAAAATTTGCCGTTGAAAACACCTTAACCACAGGCACAATTCTTGCTGAAGATGGTAACAAAATGAGCAAGTCAAAGAAAAACTACCCAGATCCTTTGTTGCTCATCAACGAGTATGGTGTTGATAGTTTACGCTTATATTTAATGAGCTCTACAGTCATGAAATCAGAAAACTTAAACTTCAGTGAGAAAGAAGTGAGTGAAATCCGTAAAAAAGTATTTTTAATTTGGTGGAATATGTTTGCATTTTACAAAATGTACGCTCCAAAAAATCATACTATATCATTAGATCAAACTCCAAAATCTGAAGATGTCATGGATCAGTGGATTCTCAGCAAACTGCATAGTTTGGTCAAAACAACCACAGAGAATATGGATCAATACAACCTCGTTGGCGCAAGCAGAGGACTTATGGAATTCGTCAACGAACTTTCAACATGGTATCTCCGTAGAAGCAGAGAACGTGTGCGTGAAGATGAGAATTCAACTGATGTTTTTGGTTTTGTGTTAGTGAAACTTGCACAATTGTTTGCTCCATTCACCCCATTCTTTAGCGAACTAATGTGGCACAACTTGGTTGATGAAAAATCGAGTGTTCACCATTCAAATTGGCCAACATTTGATACAACATATATCAACACTGAACTTGAAGAACAAATGGATGCTGTCAGAAAGGTCGTTGAAAAAACCCATGCTTTAAGAAGTGAGGCAAACATCAAAGTACGACAACCATTAGCAAAACTCACCTGTTTTGTCACTACAAAAGAACCAGGAAAAAAATTGGTTGAAGTACTCACTGATGAAGTAAATGTCAAATCTGTTGATTGGAAATATTCACCAGAAACACTGCGTGTAATTCTCGATACAGATTTATCTGACGAACTTGTGCAGGAGGGTGAAGCTAGAGAATTAATCAGAAGTATTCAAAAACTAAGAAAAAATGCAGGTTTACAATTAGGAGAAGTTGCAACTGTGCAAGTTTCTAACTGGCCACAAAAATTTAAAGCTGAAATCGAAAAGAAAACTGGCACAAAATTGGTTGCTGGTAAAGAGTTTAAGATAATCTAATACACGGACTTTATTTTTGTCCTCAATTGATTCATAATGAATGAAATGCATCGATTCCATTCTGTCGTCTTTTTTGCTGTCATTACCTTTTTTATCTCATTTGCTGATGCGATAATGTCATACATCAGTCCACTTTTTATTGAGTCACAAGTACAAAATACAATGACGATGGGATTCATTTTTGCATTTTCATCAATCATTGGCATAACCTGTGACTTAGTATTTCCAAAGATATTTTCAAACCAGTCACACTTTTTCTTTTTAAAAGCAACATTACTTTCTGCAGTTCTATTTCCAATTGTATATTTAGTTTTCCCTCAACACCTTATTACGCTCCTCATCGCCATGGCTGTTTGGGGAATTTATTATGAACTCAATGTCTTTTCGTCCTTTCACTTTATTCACACTTATGTACATATTAGCGAACATGCAAAAACCTGGGGGTTACTTTCAGCTCTGAGCTCGTCTGCATATGCAATTGCACCAATTATTGCAATTAAATATTTATCAAAAAACTACACTCACAGCTTTTTAGCAGTTTGCTTTTTACTTTCTGTAGCAATTATTTTGACCGTCATTTTTAAATATAAATTTGTAAAGAATACAACTTCAAACACACACATAAAACCACAACGAAAAACATGGGTTACAGAATTTAAAGTTTGGAAACTTTTATTTCCAAAGGTTTGGCATTTATTAGTCTTACAGCTGTTACTCGTAATGATTGATGCTGCTTACTGGACAATCGGCGCACTCTTCATGGTTGAACTGAATGAAAGACATCATTTAGGTAGTTTATTCTTAACTGCTCACATCACGCCAACAATTATTTTTGGATTTGTCTTAGCTGTAAAAGCAAAAAATACTGGAAAAAAGAAAGTTGCTCTCATCAGTAGTCTTGTAACAGGCCTCCTTTTATTCTCTTACTTCTTCATTAACTCTGTTCCACTCTTATTAATTGTCACAGTGCTTGCTGCAACTTCATTAGGCATAGCCCTCCCTGAACTCAAAGCCGTTTTTGAAGATTATGTTAGCAGACTCAAAGAAAATGATAACGAAATGATAGGTTTGCAAAGCTCTTCAGGTAGCTTAGCATATGTCATTGGCCCAATTTTAGCTACAATACTTGCAACAATTTTTGACTACAAAACAGCATTCTCAATAATGGGTTTACTGCTAGCACTAACAGCAACAATACTACTCCTTATTGTTCCAAAAAAGATACGTCTTCCTCAAAAAGAGCTGGAAAAAGTATAACTACACTGTATACTCTTAACCATGAGAATATGGGTTATCCCTACCATTATATTATTTTTAGGGTTGTTAAGTATCTTAACGCTTTCAAGCATTTCACCAGCATTAGCACCAAAACAACTTATCTTTTTTATGCTTGGGTTCACAGCTTTCTTTTTTATTTCAAGAATTTCTTTCAAAAGATTTGAAGATCTCAGTTTTTTTGGATACATAGTATTAATTTTTATGCTTATTCTTACTCTCATAATAGGAAACGCAATTAATGGAAGCAAGAATTGGATTGATGTGGGTGGATTTTTTTCAATACAATCTTCTCAACTGGCAATTCCAATTGTAGCACTCTATCTCATTAATTTCTTTAAAAACAGACCCCTCACAAAATTACTCAATATCATATTTTTTCTCATAATTGCAGTAATACCCGGAATACTTATTGTCATTGCTCCAGATTTAGGCACTACAGTCATATACTGTTTTTCTGTTGCAGCAATTCTGTATTTTTCAAAAACAAGTCTAATGCACATGATCCTACTTACAGTTGGGGGAATTGTTGCAATCATCATTGCTTGGTTCTTTGTTTTGCACCCATACCAAAAAGATCGTATTACTTCGTTTATCTCACCTCAAGACACACAAGGAACAGGGTATAACGCCAGACAATCACTCATTGCTGTTGGTTCAGGACAACTTACCGGCAGAGGATTAGGACAAGGTATTCAATCGCACTTAAGATTTTTGCCAGAACGTCAAACTGACTTTGTGTTTGCATCATATGCAGAGGAGTTTGGCTTTATTGGTTCTGTACTTCTAATCGCTTTATACACTACCTTAATAGTAACTACACTGAATACTGCAAGTAATGCTCAAACATTTGCACAACAGCTCTTTTGCTACGTAACTGCCACCATGACGATTCTCCAGACAGGAATTAATATTGGTATGAACATTGGTTTACTTCCTATCACTGGTATCACTTTACCATTTATGTCATATGGTGGAAGCTCAATTTTGACCCTGCTTGGGATGTTTGCAATTGTACAAAGTATTAGAATGGATCAAAAGCAAAAAGTGACCCTCCACTTGGAATAAATATATGATATAATCACTGTTCAAGAAAGAAACAAATATGTCATACGCAATTATTCAAATAGTCGGTAAACAATTCAAAGTTAGTGAAGGCGATGTTATTACTACAGATAGAATTACAGATTCAGCTGTTGGTGAAAAAATCAAAGTCACAGACGTCTTATTGATCGCCGATGAAAAATCAAGCACTGTTGGAACCCCAACCGTCGCTGGTGCAGAAGTAACTCTAGAAGTAGTTGAAGAAGTAAAAGGTGACAAAATCAGAGTCTTTAAATACAAATCAAAATCAAGATACAGAAAAACTATCGGACACAGACAACTGCAAAGTTACCTCAAAGTTCTTAAAATCAAAGCATAACTTTGTCGCTGCCCAACATTATGCAACACTATTTTTTCCAACTTGGAAATACACCAGAACTATCTGTAGTCGAACTCAATGCAGTTATTGGGGCAGAATTTGTTGTGCAAATGAGTCCATTGCTCGCTAGAGTAGAACTCAAATCAGAAGAAAGAGCTAAAGAACTCGTTGATCTTCTTGGTGGAACTGTCAAAGTTATCAAAGAAATTCAAAAAATTGAAACAACAGACATCGAAGAAATTAAAACCATAATTATTGATCACCTCACACACATTTCCGAAGGAGATAAAATTCATTTTGGTTTCAGTGAACTCGGCAGAGATCATTTGGAAAAAATTGAAGGTTTTGACTTAAAATCTTTGCTCCAAAGCAAGGGTATTAACTCAAGATATGTTGAGGGTTCAAGAAACGGACTTTCCGCTGCAATACTTTTACATAAAAAACGAGTAAAAGAAATCTATTTACTTTCAACAAACGATGCCGTCTATCTTGGAGAAACAATTGCTGTTCAAGATATCGATGATTGGACCAACAAAGATCGTAACAAACCATACTCTGATCGTAAAAAAGGTATGCTTCCTCCAAAAGTTGCTCTCATCATGCTAAATATTGCCATTGGCGATAATCCAGTACAGGAAAATAGAAAAAATATTTTACTTGATCCATTTTGTGGGACAGGCACAATTGCCATTGAAGGACTATTAACAGACATCGATGTTATTGCTTCTGATCTTGATGCAGATTCAGTTGCTGGAACAAGAAAAAACCTAGAATGGCTTAAAGAGTGCTATCCATTTACTCATGAATATACTGTTTTTACCTCTGATGTAAGCAAAATCCCACCACAAAAAGAAAAAATTCAATACATTGTTACTGAACCTTTCTTGGGTAAACCAAAACCGAATGCGGCAAAGTTACCTTTTATATTCAAAGGTCTAGAAAAATTGTATTTAGGTGCATTCAAACACTGGACAACACTCTTAGCTGACGGCGCAAGTGTTGCAATCGTCTTTCCAACTGTTACTGTTACAACTAATAACGGCAAAGAAATTGTCTATAATCTTGACTCATTGATTGACAAATTGGCAACTTTTGGGTACACTACATTGTCTAAACCTGTATTGTACAGTCGTCCACAAGCAATTGTTCAAAGACAAATATACAGATTTAAGTTCAATAAAGAAAATAAGGAAAAATAAACCATGTCACACGTCAAAGCAGGTGGAAAAGTCGCACAACACAAACAAGGCAAACGCCACGGTAAAAGATTAGGTATCAAAAAATATGCTGGTGAAAAAGTTATGGTTGGTAACATCATTCTCAAACAAAGAGGTGAAAAATACAAACCAGGTAAAGGTGTTGGTCTCGGAAGCGATCACACTATTTTTGCAATGATTGAAGGCGTTGTTGAATTTTCAAAAAGATTCGGCAAAACTGTTGCAAACGTTGTCAAAAAATAAGTAATTCGAATGAAATTGTAAAAGCTCTCAGAAATGGGAGCTTTTTTTGGTTCAAACAACTACATTTTTCACAGTTCCTTTTACACAAACTCTGATATACTTTTGGTATGCAAAACCAAACCGTTCAAAACCTTGATATAAAAATTCTAGAAGCAAATCCTTTTCAACCTAGAGAAAAAATAAATAATGATGAGCTTGAAGATCTAGTAAAATCAATCAAAATTCACGGTATTTTAGAACCACTGGTTGTCGCACATACCCCAGCTGGATACCAAATTATTGCTGGGGAACGCCGCTGGAGAGCAGCTAAGATTGCTGGGCTTACAGAAGTCCCAACCATTATCAAAGAAACAACTCCAAAAGGGATGCTTGAAATGGCGATCATTGAAAACCTCCAAAGAGTTAACCTTACACCAATCGAGAGAGCACAAGCATTTTTTAAACTGCAACAAGAATTCAACCTGGGTGTTGGAGAGGTTGCAGAGAGAGTAGGAAAATCAGTTTCTTTTATAAGCAACTCAATCAAATTACTAGAACTTCCAGATGCTATAAAAGATGGATTATTAGGAAAACAGATCTCTGAAGGTCATGCGCGGGCAATTTCTGGTATCCAAGATATCAAAACAATGATTGAGGTATATAAACAAATACTCAAAGAAAATGCCTCTGTTAGAAGAGCGGAGGAATTAGCAAGAATTGCAAAAACAAGAACTGGTCAAACTAGAATTTTCAGACCAAAGACAATTGTGTACCAAGTTGACGATCAACAAGTTAAAAATTGGGAAGAAAAAGTGAAGAGTTACTTGGGCGCAAGGTCCAAACTCAAATTAAAAAGAACAACCCAATCTACTCAAGTGAGCTTCATCCTCAAAGGTGATCCAGAAGAAACACAAGATGGTTTAGAAAAAATCATGAACTTCGTGAATTCAATTAAAAAAGAAGAGTAGTCTGAATCTACCTAGTAACTAACTTCCTCAACCCAACCTATATCTTTCACTGGCCAGTACCTAAAAAAAGCTTTGCCAACAATTGCCGATTTACTAATCGGACCCCATACGCGAGAATCACTTGAATACTCGCGATTATCACCAGAAACAAAATATTCATCTGCTCCCATTGTAACTGTTCGCCCTTCAATGAATTTACCAGGCAGTGATTTGAAATCATCGGGAATATAGGACTCTGAAATTGCAACCCCATTCACAAAATATTGGTTATCATGAAGTGCAATTGTATCTCCAGGAACTGCTAAAATGCGTTTAATAAAATCACACCCGGTGCCCGTTGGACAGTTTGCTTGTTCAGGAGCATGAAAAACCACCACGTCACCCATTTTTGGATCACCAACTTTATAACTAACTTTATTAGTGAGCAAATAATCACCAGAATTAAATGTAGGAAACATAGATCTTCCATTTACTTGATGAGGTTGCATAAAAAAAAGATATACAATCAGAGAAAATGACGCACCAATTGTCATAGTTTCTGCGATATCTAAAAATAGGCTACTAGCTGATTTTAATATTCTATGCATACTCAATATTATGCAGTTTCAGGGCTGGAGTTTCAAGCCCTAAACATGGATAATAGCTATATGGGATATACCAAAAGTACTATTTCTGGTTTCAGTTGGCAAACTGTTTTGCGCATTGCTTCAATGGGTGTAGTACTTGTTAAAACAATGTTTATAGCTCATATTTTGTCTCCAAATGATTTTGGCCTTTTTGCCCTGATTGCGATTGCTCTTGGAATTGCAGAGGCAACTACAGAAACTGGAGTCAACCTAACAATTATTCAATCTAAAAGATCAATTAGCTATTTTATTGATACCGCATGGACAATTGCCATTATTCGTGGATTCTTAATTGGAATTCTTATGGTTGTTATGGGTATTTTCATGAGCAGATTTTATAATGAAAGCTCACTCACTATTCTCATCGCAATAGCTGCCCTTGTCCCCGTAATTAAGGGTTTTATTAACCCGAGTATAATTCTGTTTCATAAAAACTTGGAATTTTTAAAAGACAGCTTGTTTAAATTTGCCATAGTTTTATTTGAAGCTTGTGCAACAATTCTCTTTGCATACTTTTTTAGATCTGTAACTGCACTTATTTTGGGGTTATTAGCAGCTGGAATATTCGAAGTTTTACTCAGTTTTCTTATTTTCTCTGAAAAACCAACCTTTAATTATATTTCAAACAGAGCAAAAGTAATTTTTTCTAATGCTAAAGGGTTAAGCATTTCTGCAGCACTTTCATATTTAAACCAAAATGTTGATGATTTCATGTTAGGTAAAATTATTGGAACGCATTCATTAGGTTTATATCACAACGCGTATAGCTTAGGGCATAAAACAAACTATGATTTTGCAAAATCAGCTCACCATAGTTTTCTACCTATTTTTGCAAAAATAGTTGATGATAAAGTCAGAATAAAACGTGCATTTACCAAATCATTTTTTGTAACAACCATTTTATTTTCTGGACTTTCCTTACCACTTTTAATAGCACCTACATTTTTTGTATCACTCATCTTGGGTCCACAATGGTTGAGTTTAGCACCATATCTATACCTGTTTGTACTAGCTGGAATCCTACAAAGCATAGCTATGATATTCTATTCACTTTTCTTTGCTCAAAAAAGATACTCAACTATCAATACTCATTTAGCATTTACAGTAGTAATTTTAATAACGCTATTACTTATACTCCCACAACATTTCGGAATCTCCGGAGCTGGTATGGCCCTTGTCATTAGCCGCTTTGTAACACTACCCTTTCTTTTCTTTAGGACATATACCTCTCTTTTTATTGGGGGTGAAAAATGAAAATTGAAGGGTTAAGCATCGTTATAATTACCAACAGAATTGATGAAAAATTTGAAGCAGCTTTGCAATCTGCCCAATTTGCAAAAGAAATTATTGTTGTAGATAACACTAACCAAACTGACTGGGAAAAACTAAAAAAAGAATATTCAACAAAAATCTTACAGTATCCTGAAAAAATAACTGACTTCTCAAAAATTCGAAACTTTTCATTAGAATTTGTACAAACACCTTGGGTTTTATTTTTAGACAGTGATGAAACCCTCCCTGTAAACTCTCAAGATGAAATACAAAAAATCATTGACCAAAATATATATGACGCAGTAAATATTAAACGAACTGATTATTTTTTAGATAAACCACTACAGTTTGGTGAAGCGGGAAATATTTGGTTGACAAGATTATTTAAAACAAATATTGGAAAATTTTCTAGAGCTGTTCATGAAATATTGGAATTTGAGGGCAAACTAGGCACAGCAAATTTTGTTATTTCACATTTTTCACATAACTCAATAAAAGAATTTCTAGAAAAAATTACCTCATATGCATATATGGAAAGTAAGAGTAGAACATACTCAAATTCAGAAAATACTTTTCAAATGTGCTTGTATCCAATTGGAAAATTTATTCTTAACTATTTTTTTAGATTGGGATTTCTTGATGGATATAGAGGTTTGACTTATGCTGTTATGATGAGTCTACATTCTTTTTTTGTACGTGTTTTTTACTATGAAAAACTTTAGAAAAATACTACTTTGGATATTAGTTGGGTTACTGAGCTTGGGACAATTACAAAGAGTTGAACTGCAACAATTTAATTCTTCAATTTCTTTTTATTTTCACGATTTGTTTATTATATTTTTTATTTTTCACGTTGTTTTCACAGACTTTTCAACAATAAAAGAATTAATTATTAATTATTTAAAAAAAGAAAAAAAAGTCCAATTATTTACTAGTTTAATATTATTTTCACTCACAATTAATATTCTTGGTGGGGATTATATTTCTCTTTTATATTTTTTTAGATTAATTTTATATATTATTTTTGGTATTTCACTTATTTCTTTAATAAAAAATAATAAATATGACTCAGAATATTTGAAATTTCAATTATTCTCTATTGGAATAATTAGTTTATTCCTAGGATTTTTACAATATATTTTTATAAAAGACACCCGATTTTTATCAATATTTGGTTGGGACGACCACTATGCCAGACTAATCAGCACATATTTTGATCCTGGATTTTCCGGTATTATTTTTTTGTTCACTTTACTTATGGGACTTTCTTGCAAATATGTTAAAAATAATAATATTAAAATAATTAGCATACTATTATTTATTTGGGGAATAATTTTAACCTTCTCACGAGCTAGTTACCTGGCACTTGTAGTTAGTTCGCTAATCCTCACAGTAACACATTTAAAAATTACTTTAGCAACGATTAAAAAAGTCGCACTAGGGATTATCTTAATTATATTCCTTATTATTCTTGCACCCAAACCCTTTGGAGAAGGAGTAGATTTATTACGAACCTCAACTATTACAGCTAGAATTGCAGCAATGTCACAGCAACTTACCAAGTTCACACCTCAAACTATTCTTATTGGGAATGGTTTATTCTCTGAAAAAAATAGCTTAAATTACCAAAATAATTCAAAAAATCAACTCATATCAAGTCATTCAAGACTACCAGATAATTTATTTATAAACATACTCCTTTCATCTGGAGTTTTTGGATTACTGCTATTTCTTATAATCTTATTTGATTGGTCAACAAAGCTTAAACAAAAAGATACATATTTATTCGCTGGATTTGTTGCACTCATCATCCATAGTCAATTTAGCAATACACTCTTACAACCATTTGTTTTTCTTATTTTGATTGGGGGAATTGCCACTGTTACAAAAGGAAAAATATTAGACAAAGCTCCTTAAGTTATATTACAAACTAAAAGTATACTTAACCTCAATCTTGTTGGTATTTCCTGCCTTATCCTGAGCACGGATTTCTAGCTTATTTTCGCCTTCATTAAGCCTATATGTATGGCTAAATGTTCCATCAGGCTTTGGAAATACTAATTTTTCATTAATATATATTTTGGTTCCAGTCTCGTTTTCGTCAGTTTTTCCATTGATAGTAATTGATTGATTTGCACGAGACTGAAAACTTGCGCCGTCTTTTGGCTCAGTAACTTCAAGTGTAGGCGGTTTCATATCAAACAAAACAACATATTCCTTTGTTAGTGTCGATTCATTTTCTGCTGCATCAATACTATATGCACTCAATTTGTTTTCACCCTCTGAAAGCTCTAATGGAATCTCAAATGAACCATCTTTATTGACTGTGATTTTTTCTTCTTTAGAACCATTAAAAACAACTACAACAAAACTCTCTGGCTCACCAAAACCAGTTAACTTAATCTGTGCACTGTTTGTTGCACTAATAGGTGCGGAGAGAATTGGAATTTGCGGTGCAATCTCATCAGTTTCTTGAAATGGGGTAGAGGAATCTAAAAAATTTGTTATAAAGTTGAAAAAATTAGGAATAATGACAAAAATAAAAGTAAAAAAGAGAACTACAGCAACACCAATCATCATAATTGACTGTGAAACCACTTTCTTTTTTTCTTTGCGAACTCTTCTTGATGGAGCAGCTGAGTAATCAGTAACTGAGTCAACTGTTCTTCTTCTCCCAGCAAAACGATTAATTCTAGACATATATATCTGTAAGTATACAGTATGTTAGATTCTTGGTGCAACTAGGGAGCCGAAGGTGGGAGTCGAACCCACGACCTATGGTTTACGATACCAGTGCTCT
>CAZZDG010000025.1:0-13922 GCA_964652415.1 uncultured Pseudomonadales bacterium
ATCTATTTATCAATCTAAACTATATGAAAAAGGTGACCGTTTTGGAACGGTCTCTAATTTTCCCCATACCATTCTCCATTGACACTTTCGTGTTTTTGTATTGTATTATAGAAATATGTACCAAACAATTAACGAAGATATCTCTGTAGTGGGTGTGTATTCAAAGTCTCACTTTATTCCAAAAAAGTTCAAATGGAGTAATAAAATTTTTTCGGTAAAAGAAATTACTTTATACAATGACGTGCGTGATGGAGCAATAAAAAAGCGCCTATACAGTGTTGTTTCAGGTTGTAACCTATACCGTTTGGAATTTAATCGTGACTCAGAAAAATGGCGCATATTAGAGGTATGGTGTGAATAAAACAATTCTCCATGTGGACATTAATTCATATTTTGCTACCTTGTTGCAACAAGAAAACCCTTACCTCAGAAACAAACCCATTGGAGTAGTGAAGGGTTTGAAAAGAACGTGCTTAATTGCCACGAGTAAAGAAGCCAAAAAGATTGGGGTTGTGACTGGAATGCGAAAAAAAGATGCCTTGGTTTTATGTCCAAAACTTTTGTGTATCCCTGCCTCGTTTGAGCGATATCTAGATGCGACAAAGCGCTTGCAAAAGATTTTTAATTCAATAGCTCCTTCTGTATATATTTATTCGCTTGATGAAGCTTTTATTGATATTTCAGACTGTCGGCAGAATTTGTATCAAGATTTGCAGCAGTTAGGGCAACAAATTCAGGATTTAATCAAAGCAGAGCTTGGGCAATGGGTTACTTGTAATGTTGGGATAGCAGAAAATAGATTTTTAGCAAAATTGGCCAGTGAAGTTGCTTCAAAAGGGACAATTTTAGAAGTAACAGAAGAAAATAAAGATGCTCTATTAGCCGTTACCCCATTCGCAGATGTTTGTGGAGTGGGTTACCAACTGAGTAAAAAGTTGGCGAGGTATAACATCTTTACGCCATATCAAATCAGGTTTATGAGCAAAGAAGAATTAGAAAGTATCTCAGGGCCTTTTTGGGCAAAAGAGTTGCTCAAGATTGCATATGGAAAAGAAACTCATTTATTAAGTCAGCTCGACAGAAAAGTGGAACATATGAAAAGTGTTGGGCGGTCAATAACGGGGTATCGTTTATACAATGATGATTTAGAAATTACTAATATTCTTAAAAATCTTTGCTTAGAGGTAATAGATAAAGTAAGGAATATGAATTTGGCAGGCCGACAAGTTTGGGTGGGTTTATATGGGCATGATGAAAGTTGGGGGACACATGAAACATTGCAGGTGCCAATTAATCATGGCTCAGAACTAATTGGGTGGGTGCAAAAGCTATATGACAGATGGTCAAAAAAGTTTCCAGTTATTAAATTTGCGATACGTCTTTCTCTATTAGAATATCAAACTCAAGAGCAACTACTACCAGAATGGCAAAAACAAGAAGCTATACAAAAAGCACTTGACAGTGTGAATAAAAAATATGGTTTGTTTACTGTTCATCCTGCAGCAATTCCACCAACAAAAGAACTTATTTTTCCTGAAGTAACTGGTTTTTTGGGCGATCGGTTATATCAATTGAGAGAGGAATAGTACAAGTCATAGCTTTACTCAGTAATCGATACTATAATATGAGTATGATTCAGTACCTATATAAGAACCAAAAGCACACAAAATTGCAGATATTGAACGACTATAGAGTTGGTTCTTGGATTTCTGTCGAAGATCCAACAGAGCAAGAATTACTGACGTTATCTGAAAAGTTAGAACTTGAGCCAGATATCTTGCTTGATGCATTAGACCCATTTGAGGTTCCTAGAATTGAAAAAGAGGATGGAATAACGTATATTTTTGCGCGTTTTGCACATAAAAATGGCGATAAAATTATTACCTCACCAGTTCTACTGGTAATATCACCCGATTTATTAATTACAATTTCAATTCAAGCATTACCATTTATAGACAACTTTGTTCAAGAAAAAATTGAGTTTTATACTACTCAAAGAACTAAGCTATTAATTTTACTCATGATGGAAATGCAGAAAGATTACCAAAGATTGGTGAACGCTATAAATAAAAATATTAGAAGTATTAGTTTAGATCTTGATCAAATTGATAATAAAGAAATTTTGACAATGATTAAATTTGAAACGTTGTTTAATGATTTCCTATTCGGTTTGGAACCTATGGCAGTTTCATTGAGAAAATTTGCAACAGGCAAATTTATCAAATTATATGAAGAAGACGAAGACTTAGTGGAAGAACTATTGGTAGATAATGAACAGCTTATTTTACTTTGTAAAGTGAACCAAAAAGGCATTTTTAACTTAAGAGAATCCCATTATAGTGTTTTGACAAACAATTTGAATAAAACAATGAAACTTTTGACCTCTGTGACAGTTATTTTAACAATTCCTACAATGGTTTCTAGTTTCTTTGGTATGAATGTAGGATTGCCATTTCAAGACCACCCACTAGCGTTCTTGCTTATATTAGCAATAACTCTAGTTATTTCAGTTGGGTTGTTAGCATTTTTTAATAAACGAGATTTACTTTAATCAAGCAAACTTATCTCAAGTTCTTTGAGATGCAAAGTTTTCCTTCTTTTGAAGCTGTTTGTTGAGATGCCAGTCTTCTTTATTAGCATCGAAGCATGTTTGACACCAATATGGTGTGGCAAGATTACATAGTCTGCCCCCAGTTCATAGTACGCCAATGCATCTTTTTTCGTATGTGCATACACAAGAATAACAACCTCTGAGTTACTTATTTTTGCTTGCTTAATAAGTAACGCGTTATCTTCATTCACTGGTAATGTAGATACAATGAGTTGCGCATCTTTAAAATTAAGTTTTTGCAAAAATTCAAAATCACTTGCATCTCCATAGAAAAAATGCTTGAAGTTATTAGGTAGTCTATCTTTTGTATCAGGGTCAAAATCAACAACAGCAGTTTTGTAACTCATATCTTTAAAGGTTGAAAGCAAGTCATTGCCCGATCGGTTAAACCCAAACAAGTACACATCATATTTTGTTTTTTTCTCGTTGATTTCTTTGTTATTTTTTCTAAGTTCCAAAAATTCAAGTAATTTTTTAACGTATGGGTATACATTCTCTGAATACATGATCATATAAGATGATCCCGAGATTGTAATTAAACCAACAATAGTGATAAGCGTCACGGTTTCTTGGCTCAAATGGCCAACTTGCATACCAAGTGTTGCCAAAATAAGCGAAAATTCACTAATTTGGGCAATTGCCATACCAGCCATGTAACTCGTTTTTTTATGATACCCAAGCAGATTCATAATAATAATTAAAATAATTGGATTTCCGATTAAAACAAAAGCTGAAAGAATAAGGATCGGAATTAAGTCTTGTGTCGTAAAGTTTAAAACCATGTGAGATCCTAAGAAGATAAAGAAAAGAACAATGAAAAAATCTCTGAGTGGTTGTAACTTTGAGCTGATTTCTTCTGCAAATTCCGAAGAAGAAATTGCAACTCCAGCTATCAAAGCACCAACCTCAATAGAAAGGCCAACAAGTGTAGAAACATATGCTACACCAAGCCCCCAAGTGAGAGAAAACAGAAAAAGTAGTTCCTGACTTTTTGAGGCAAATTGCATTAATTTTGGCACAATAAATTTAATTACAATGGCGAAAATGCCAACCATTGCGAGAGTTTTTAGAAGTGTTGGCAAAAAAGATTGCCCAACTGATACTTCATCAGAATGAGAAAAAGAAGTTATTAAAAGTAATACAAAGGTTGCGACAAGATCTTGAATAATCAGCAAACTAATAGTGAGTTTTGAGTAAAGTTTATGTGTATCGCCTTTATCAGAGATAAGTTTCAGAATAATAATAGTGCTACTTAAAGTCAAGGCAATTGCTACATACAAGGCAGCAATTTTATCTAGACCAAGAAAAAACGCGATGCCGAACCCAACAATTGAGGTGAAAATAATTTGTCCAATACCTACTAAAAATGAGGTTCTTCCCAGTTCTCTGATAACTTTTGGACTCAAGTGAATACCAATAATAAAAAGTAAAATAGTAACACCAAACTTGCTGAAAAGTTCTAATGTTTCTTTTGCATGCAGAATATTTAAGCCATAGGGACCTGCAATAATGCCAGTAAGAATATAGCCAACAATGAGTGGTTGTTTTAAAAGCTTCATCAAAAATGAAACTGCAGTAGCAAGTGATAGAACTATACAAATTTCAATAAAAACAGGCATGTATTTAGTATATAGATAATAGGGTTAACACGCTACTTTGACTTAACACCAACCATATCAATGTGAGAATATCTCTCTCTTACGACTTCCCAGAATTTATCTGCGAGTTTGTCCGAGTAAACGCCGTTATTACTGCGCTCCATTCCTGAGCAGAGTTTTCTTTCCCAGAATCTGACTGTGTCAACAACATCAAGCCCAACTGTGTTAAACTCTTTTTCATTTTTTTTAGGATTTAACACGTATTCTGCGTGAATTTTATCAAATTTTGCAAAGAGGTCTGCATTTTGCTCAGACATTATGGTATAAAATTTTTTAAACTTTGGTATTGCCATTATAAAGTCTTTCTACGTATTCATTTAACATTCTTTTTGTACTAAATTGTTCCGCAAGTTCAATCGATTTTTGCATCATTTTCACCCATTCTTCTGGAATGCCTTCTGAGTTGCGGTCATAAAATAATGGAATACAATTATTTTCTAGCTGTGAATATAAATCAAGAGGAAGATTGTTTTCATCCAATACATAACCAATTTTGTCCCAATTAACTTCTTTTGCCCATCCATCTTTGATAGTAAGGTTAATAACTCCGTTGGAAATCGCTTTCATACCAGAAGTTCCACTCGCTTCATGACCCATTTTAGGAGTGTTTAACCAAAGGTCGCTCCCACGAGTGAGCATTTGGGCCACTGAGATATCATAATTTGGAATAAAAAGTGCGTGACCGGGGAGTTGTGTAGCCATGAGTTGAATGATCTTTTGTAGTTCTTGTTTTCCGGCCGTGTCTCCTGAGTGTGCCTTACCAGCCATTAAAATCTGTACAGGTTTTTGTGTGTTTTCTAAGATTTTTTTAAGTCGGGCAATATCTTGATATAACAAGTCAAATTGTTTGTACCCCGCCAACCTTCGTGCCCAAGAGATAATCATATGTTCTGGATTATATGAGAAGCCAGTGCGAGTTTTCACAAATTCTGCCAAATTCCTTTTTTCTTGTAAGTGCACTTGCCAGAGAGATCTGCTATCCAAACTTGCATCTTTGACACTTTTTGACTGCCAAGTAGGAAAATGAACACCGTTGGTAATATTTACCCAGTTATATTGAGGCCAGTTCGATTTAGATAGTTCTGTATGGAATGCGCTCACGCCATTCGCAGTTCTAGAGGTATTTAGTGCAGCTTGAGTTACTGAAAATTGATTTGCAGCTTGAGCTGTGACTCCATCTTCAAGTAGTTCATGAACATCAATACCCATTTTTTCTGCAAAGTATTCAGAGTACATAGCTAACAGTTCTACAGGGTAGCTTTGATTGCCGGCAGCGACTAAAGTGTGGTTTGTATAGACTGTTTTATCTCTTGCTATAACTTTTGCTTGTTGGTAGGAAATTTCGTGTGTTCTCATGAGTTCGCGAATTACTTCCCAGTGTAAAAAGTTAGGTCTACCTTCATTCATATGGTAAATTTTTGGCTTAACTCCTAAAGTATTGAGTAATTTTACTCCACCAATGCCTAAGATAAGCTGTTGCTTGAGCATAGTGTCAGGAGTACCTGAGTAGAGCGTAGAGGTAATATCGCGTTCCGCAGGCATGTTTTGGTCTGTTTGGGTGTCTAGAAGGTAGAGTGTGACATTTTCTGAAAATGATTTTTTCCAGACTCGAACCCAGACATCAAGTTCTGTGAGATGCACTTTGATAAATAGTGGCATTTCATCAAGATAGACGTGTTCAAGCCCAACAACAACGGGGTCAAAAAGATTATTTTCTTCATATTGTAGGCCGTCAGAGTTAATTTTTTGAACAACGCCATATCCTCGATACATCAATCCAATTCCGATAAATGGAATGTTCTGATCACAGGCTTCTTTAATTGTGTCTCCAGACAGGATTCCCAAACCACCAGCATAGATGGGAATGTTGGGGTCAAAGCCGAATTCGGCGCAAAAATAAGCAATTGGGTTGTTTGTGTTTTCGTTTTCCATTATCACAGTGTAAAACATTCTTTGATATGTCTCAATCGCAAGTGGTGCTGTGCGGTTCATCAATTGCAATAACTCCTCCTACTCCTACCCAATTTGTTGTACTTAGGGTATAATATACGTTTCGCTCAAAACCGATTTCAAAAGTGCGAAAAATATTGAAATATAAGGAAATTATGGAAATTAGAAATATCGCAATCATTGCTCACGTTGACCATGGTAAGACCACCCTTGTTGACGGAATGTTAAAACAAACTCATACCTTTAGAAGTAATCAGGCAGAAATGCAACAAACCACAATTTTGGACAGTAATGACCAAGAAAGAGAACGTGGTATTACCATTTTGGCAAAAACAACCGCTGTTATGTACAACGATATTAAGATTAATATTATTGATACTCCAGGCCACGCTGACTTCGGTGGTGAAGTTGAACGTGTTATCAGTATGGCAGAAGGCGCATTACTCATTGTTGATGCAGCTGAAGGTCCATTGCCACAAACAAGATTTGTGTTAGAAAAAGCACTCGAAAATAACTTAAAAATGTTGGTAGTTATTAACAAAATTGATCGTAAAGATGCAGAAGTTAGTCGTGTCAAGCAAGAAGTTGAAGATTTGTTCTTGCAACTTGCTCATCGTGATGACCAACTAGATTTTCCAATTGTATACGCAGTTGCTCGAGAAGGTAAAGCATGGTTACAGATGCCAAACTCTTTTGAAGATGCAGCTACACTCGATCCATTATTTGAAACAATCTTAAAAGAGGTTCCAGCACCAACAACTAAGGCAAACTTGCCATTCAAAATGCAGGTTTCTAATATTGAGTACGATACATACAAAGGCATTCGTGCAATTGGAAAAGTACAGCAAGGAAGTGTTAAAACAAACCAACAAATTGCATTACTTGAAGAAAATGATAAAGTTGGTCAATATAAAGTTCAGGGCGTATTTGCAAGTATGGGTTTGGAAACTATAGAAGTCGCAGAGAGTATTCCTGGTGACATTATTTCCTTAACTGGTCTTACAGACGTCAAAATTGGACAAACTGTTTCTGATCCAAGTGACCTAACTGGTTATCCAATGATTTACGTTACTGAGCCAACTCTTAATATTCAAATTGCAGCAAATACTTCACCACTTTCAGGTAAAGAAGGTGAATTTTCTACTGTGAGACAAATTGGTGACAGATTACTTCGTGAGAAGAAAACTAATATTGGTTTGAGAATCAATCAGAATCAAAATGGAGCAGGTTTTATTGTTTCAGGAAGAGGTGAACTACACTTAGCTGTCTTGATTGAAAATATGCGCCGTGAAGGGTATGAGCTTGAAGTTGGAAAACCAGAAGTTATTTTAAAGCAAGTTGATGGTAAGACCCATGAACCTATGGAAGAACTTACTGTTGAAATTGAAAGCAGTTACACAGGCGTTATCGTTGAAGAACTCGGTAAGAGAAGAGCAATGATGAAAGATTCTGTTACCAATGATAAGGGTAACACTAAAATGATTTTCGAGATCTCTAGTAGAAACCTTCTTGGTTTTAGAAGTGAAATTCTTACCAAAACTAGAGGCAATGGTTTGTTTGCAAGTAGATTTTTGGGTTACTTCCCAGCTGGAGATACAGTTGAAAGATCAAGAAATGGTGTCTTAATTGCTTCCGAAGGTGGTGCAGCTACTTCTTATTCATTAGATTCAATTCAAAAGAGGGGCGATACATTTGTCCCACCAGGTCAAGTTGTGTATGAAGGTCAAATTATTGGTCTGAACAGAAAACAAGAAGACATGGAAATGAACATCACAAAGGGCAAGCAGCTCACTAACTTTAGATCAGCTGGAGATATGTTAATTAAGATAGCTCCACCAGTTGAGATGAGTTTAGAGAGATGTTTGGACTTTATTAATGATGATGAACTTCTTGAAGTTACTCCAATAAACTTGCGTTTACGTAAGAAATTGCTTAATAAAGATGCTCGAACTAAAGCGAGAAATAGGTAGAGTAATTTTCAAATATTTTTGTACGTTCGTGCGAACCTTCGGTCCGGATCATTCGCTTAGCAAAATATAATTCAAACTAAATCCATAGTTTATAAGGTGAATTGACCGTCCTTATAGATAACCAATTCTTTTCCAGAAACTAATGTTGCTGTAACCGTTCTATTTGTGGTACTCACAATATCAGTATGGACAGAAGAGTTGTTATAACCCATTTTCGCCCACTCTTTGTCTGTAACGGTAGAAGCATCACCTTTGTAACAATCTTTGTATGACATTCCAACAGCTACATGAGTATTGCCAAATGGTCCTCCAATATTTTCATCAAACAGAGTCTCTGCCATTGGATGAGTAATTCTAGAAAAACGGTTATCTGTTAAAGAGAACTCGCCAAGTTTATTAGCATCTTTAGTAGAAAGCATATCTAACAACACTTTCTTGCCTTTTTTTGCTTCTGCTTTTGTGACAATTCCGTCTTTAAATTCTAGTCGAATTCCATCAATAACATTGCCGTAGCGGTAAAGTGGTTGGTTGAAAGTGATCCAGCCATTAGTGCCTCTCCAATCAGGTGAAGTAAAGTGTTCAAATGAAGGAATATTGCAACCACTACCAGTTTTCCAAGCGCGATTTGCGCCGATTCTGATGGTTAAATCAATATCTTCACCTTGTACGTGCACAGATTCAATTTCAAGTTTGTTGAGTTTATCCTTAATGTCCATTTGCATTTTGGTAAGTTTTTTCCACTCAGCTACTGGATCAGCTTTATCTAAAAAGCAGGCGTTGATGATTTGATCCCAGTATTCTTTCAAAGTCAGGCCAACGATATCAGCTTTTGCCTGGGTTCCCCATAAGCCTAGTGTCCAGCTAAACTGTTTTTTATGTTCTTTTGCGAATAACCACTCTCTGTATGGGTAGGCCGCTTCACGAGAAAGCATAATTTTTTTTGAATCAATACCCTTGAGCTCATTTGGATCCGGATCAGCAATCACAGAGATAGTGTGTTGAAGTAAATCTGCTTTAGCCCGCAAATATTTTTCTGGAAAATGTTTGAGTTGTTCATCAGAAGCATAAGTATAGTAATCACGATCAAATCCAGTAGGGATAAGTCGGAGCATTGGATGAGCGCCAGCTTTGAGGACTGCTATATGAAGTTCTTTTGCAAGTGGTTTGGCAACATCAGGTACAGCAATTTGTACAACTTCACCTTTTTTAACGCCACTACCGCCATTAAGTGCAAAATTAACCAATACATCAGCGTATTTTTGTAAAATTTTTTGAGAGGGGATATATTCATTCATATCAAAATACTATACAGGATTAAACACGTAAGGCAAGGAGTTTGTGTAGCTCTCTATATGCTCGTGCTCGTTGAGAGTTTTGATTTTTAAGTTCTTGGCCTAACTGAGAGTACGTTTTGTCAAAACCCTCTGGCATAAAAATTCTGTCGTAGTCAAATCCTTCGCCCTGAATATTTTCATGAGCGATAGAACCTTCTTGAGTTTGTTCTGACATAACATATTCTTCGGTTGTTGGGTCATAAAAACAGGCAACAGTGACATAGCGTGCTGTTCTAGATTTTTCTGGGGTTAGTCTTTTGAGAACTTCTAAATTGCGTTCATCAGCAGTGCCAGCAAACCAACGATTGGAATGCACTCCGGGGAGTCCATTCATGCCATCAATTTCAACCCCTGAATCATCAGCAATACAAGGTAAGCCACTTTCATGAGCATACGCTTGTGCTTTTATGAGTGCATTTTCTGTGAAAGTTGCGCCTGTTTCTTCAGGGTCAAAGCCAGCGAGTTCTGAAATTTGATCTGGAAACACGAGCTCAAAAGGAAGATCCTTAAACAGAGCTCGTGCCTCATTTTGCTTTCCTTTATTTTGTGAAGCAAATAAAATTTTCATTAAATTTTATTTAGTTTCCACCAAGCATGCCGCCGAGTCCGCCGGTCATAGATTGTAGTTTTTTAGCAGCCAATTCTTGAGATTTTTTAATTGCTTTGTTTAAAACATCAATAGCTTCAGGACTTGAAACACCTTGAACTGAAAATTGTTTGATTTTTTGATCACCAGAGATGACAACCAAAATATCGCCCTCTTCAATTCTAATTTCTTCTGCTTGCAATTGTTGTTGCATTTGTTGAGCTTGTTTTCTTAATTTATTTAAGTCGCCAAGCGCCTGTAGTGGGTTTCCCATAAATATTCCTTTCTTATCTTACTGAATCTATTTTACTATAACAATCTATTATAACAAAGCTTGAAGTGTAAGATTTACCAAAGAGTCAGTTTTTTGCGGTTCAACGAGCTCTGCTTTATCTGGAGTTTTAATGACAATAAATTCCATTTCAATATAATTTCCAAATATCTGTTTTAAACATCCTTGAATGATTGCGGTTGCCTTCTTTTGTGAAAGTTGTTCTTGATGAAAGCTGTAATATACGCCAATCATAGCAGAATGTTCTGTGGTAGAAATTAATTTTGCGGATCGTAGCAGAGAAGCGAGGGTGGAATTATCAATAGCAACAGTTTCTATAAAATCATTCCACCTATCTTTTAAAAGGGTTGCGTCACCAGCATATTGTAGATTGTTCTGAAGACTACTCGTTACATTATTTTTCACACCAATGGTGTCACTAAAAGCATCATCTCTGTTTACTTGAGCCTGGAACTCGGCTTCATAAGCAGTCACATGATCTGGTTGGGCATGGGTTATTTCTGAACTTGCGAGATGTCGGGAACTAGTTTCAGGATTTTTTTTTATAGTTGCGCCAGATTTACTTTTAGATCGATCTATTAATTCAAGTATCTTAAGTTCTAACTTGAGGTGAGAGATTGGTGATGCGCTACTAAGGTCTGAGTTACTCAATTCTTGCAATAAAAACTGTGCCACTGTTTGATTTAATACTGATTCACCTGGTTTAATTTTTAGATTTTGCAATAAACTTATGTGAAGCGATTCCAAAATAGATCGGTGAAAATGTTGTTGGTCAACATTTTTCTCTCGCAATGACTCAAAGAGTTGCACCACACTTTGTTCATCTTTATTGAGTAGGTGCTTGAGGAGCTGTTCAACTTCTGCAGAGGTACTAATACTGGAATATATTTTAACTTCATTTTTTGTGACTTTTCCAGCTTGAGAAGTCATCTCTAAAAGTTTGACAGCATCTCGAAAACTACCATCTGCATTTGCAGCAATCATTTCAAGTGCTTCATCTTCGAAAGTGATTTTTTCTGAAAGTAAGATTGTTTTTAAACGGTTGGTAATTTCTTGTGTTGTGGCTTTTTTAAACTCAACTAACTGGCAACGAGAAATAATAGTGTCTGGAATTTTATGCAGTTCAGTTGTAGCAAGAATAAAGATAACGTGTGAGGGTGGCTCTTCTAGGAGTTTGAGTAAGGCATTAAAGGCTTCTGTAGTAAGCATGTGAGCTTCGTCGAGAATAAAGACAGACATTTTACCTTCTTGAGGAGGAAGATATGCCCTCGATTTCAGTTGGCGAATATCATCAATACCACGATTACTTGCTGCATCCATTTCTTGCACAACAAATGAAGTACCTGCAAAGATTTTTTGATTAAATTCATTGTCTGAGTCAGGTTCTACCAATTTGAGTCCAGTTTTTGTGTCTTTGCCTGAAACATTAAAATACGCTGATTCAACTTGTTTTTTATTTTTAGGGTCATTAACTATTGCACCAATAATTCTAGAAGTTGAAGTTTTACCTGTGCCCTTTGGACCAGCAAATAATAGAGCTTGAGGAATTTTTCCTGCTGTCATCATTCTTTGGATTTGGGTTCGCACAAAGTCTAGGTGTAAATCAGAAATTTGGGTGGGGCGGTAGGTTCTATTCCATGACATAGTTACTCGTGATGGTACCCAAGTAGGTGCATCATGCCATGCTGTAAATAAAAACAAATTTGATCATCAACAAGTTTGCCATATCTACGAGCAGTACGCACAGCTTCTGGAAAACTTACTACTATATCTCCTAAGTGTGGGGGAACGCCTTCTGGAAGTGGAAAGTCATAGAGTTTATTTTTTTCATGTTGAGGAAAGGATAAAACATCTGTTTCTCCTTCATGTTGAAGCTTTGATTCGTTTAAATCTTTAATTTTTCTTTTGCCAACAATAGAAATATCAACCTGGGCGTGAGTAATACTGTTTTCTTCTAGAATTTTTTTGGCTGCAGCGCGAATCTTTTTTCGATCCACAGGATACCTTGAGCCAATGTTTAAATTAATTATCAGCATGCCTATTCAAGATACTACAATATCGCCTTTTTTGCACTAAGAAGAGTTCGTTCTAATGTTTGCAGAATCAGCTCTTCACTGCCTGGAAACTTGTCGGTAAGAAAGTCTAAAATCACTGGGCTGGTGTAATTATCTTGGGCAAGTCGTAAGAATTCCTGTTTATCTTGCTGTGTCTCAAGTGTGTCGAATATGGTCTTTGTTACAGCTGTGTCAAAAAGTGCAATCAATGTTTGGGTTACCATTTCCAGCTCTCGCTGATCAAATTGATTCAAAAAGGTATTAATTTGGTCTAAAGGAAGCAGTGCTTTGTAGTAACTTTTTTTAAAGTAGTCGACATTGATTAAGTTGTTATTTTCCATAGGTTTCCGGATTAAAAAGTGAGTCAAAGTATACAGGACCAAGCGGAACAGTATTTTCAGGATCGTCTACAAATAAAATAAGGACACGCCCTGCAGTTTTGGGACTCCAAATTTTTCCTGCGTGAATTAACTCAGGTGATCCCGCAAATTGACGGCGAGTATATGTTGTTGGGCCAATATCACCCACAACACCTACAACAGCAATTCTTTCGGCAGGATTGATGACGACAATTTTTTGAAATTTATACCAATTTTTTAGTTCTGCGTACTTTTGATTCCAGTCTGGGTGAAAATAAAGGGGGACAGAAATATAGAATTTTTCTTTGGCTATAGCTTCTTGGTCTTGTTCAATATTTGCTGAAAACCACCCAAACGCACTTCTGTTCCTATTGATACCCGCTTCTTGGTAATTTGTGTGTGCTTCTAGAGTATCAGTGGGTGATCGCTTGAGGTGCGGTGCAGATTCCATGATCCCTGTTGAGAACAAAAGTCTGTGGTTATTGAGGTTTGCTGTGATTTCAAAGCCAAGAAAATCTGAGAGTTGTTGCTCAAGATAGAGTTCTGAATCTTCTTCAAGTTGGCCAGCGGGTAAGTGAAGTAACTCAACCATTTTTTGCATGATTGAGACATATTCTTCTTCAGAAATCTTTGAAGCTAGTGGGGCATCCTTATTTTTTTGAGTGGCTAGTTTTTCTACTAATTCAGACTCAACGGAGTCAATTTTTATTTGTTCATTTTTGATATCTGTATTTGAAAAACTCAGGCGATCTACTTGCAGTTTTCTGTCATCCATCCACTCGATTAGATCTGGATTTTGCGCAACAAACTCAGTTTTTGTTTTTTCTAGAAACAATTTGAGCTTAGTCAGTTTTTCTGATGATGGTTGAGATATGGCAGGCATCACATACTCATTTTACAGTATTATGGGGATATAACTCAAGCTAATTCTTGTGCAGATCTGAGTCTTTCAATAAGAAGCTCTTTTCCAATCACAAACAAAGTATCAAAGAGTGGTGGAGTGGCTTTATTTCCGGTTGCAGCAATGCGTAACATCATAAAGTATTGCCCAGGTTGCCAATTATTTTTTTCTGCTAATTCACGGATAGCTGTTTCAATAGCTGCAACA
>CAZZDG010000026.1:0-13410 GCA_964652415.1 uncultured Pseudomonadales bacterium
GACATGCAAGATACGCATACTATCGTTGTGGTGGTGTTTGTAAGGGCGTTGCAGCTAAAGCTGAAGTACTAGAGGGATCACTTATAGAGTCGCTCAAAACGGTAACACCTAAGAAAGAGTGCCTCGATCTATTTATTGCTTTTCTGTATCGCACCTACCACTCGCGTCTGGCAAGGTTACAGAAGATTAAAGGCCAAGCAGATCAGGAAATCGATATCCTAAAAGCACTCAGACACACCTTAGTTGAGAAGAATCTTGCTGGAGTGTATTCAGACGAAGTATTTAAGGAACAAAATTCCGTAGTTGAAGACCGCATGATCAAGGCTCAAATAGTCAAGAACGATGCCACAATCGATAGATACAACATCGACGACGTAACTACTTTTATAAGGACATTATTAGCGGATTTGGGAGAAGCCTACAAAAGATCGAGTATTAGCCAGATCAAAGTACTCTTGGGTTCAATCTTCCCCTCAGGACTGGCTTGGAGCCAAAATGGTACATTGAACCGCGAGATTAGCCCGTTATATCAATCAATTTGCACATTTGATAACGGTGCTATCTCTTCTTGTGCCGAAGAGAGGACTTGAACCTCCAAGGATTGCTCCACACGGTTCTAAGCCGTGCGCGTATACCAATTCCGCCACTTCGGCATATACCCTTATGTATTTTACCAGACAATAGTCGAAAATCAAAAGTGACACATACAGCAAGATACAGTAAAATAAAGTAATGATCCACGCAGAAAATCCAGACCAAATAATAAATCCACAACACCATGAAGGAATGATATCTACAACCTATGGATTTGGAAAAAGCACTGCACAAGAACCTATTGTTGAAGAACAAAACAATGATCGAGAACTTAAAGAGCATATTTTTCACTGGTGGCACAAAATTGCCATGGTTCTATTAACTACACATAGTATTTTTGACTTATGGGAGGCTTCAAGTTTTTTTCTCTTCGAATATTCACATATTGATAAGTTGCTATCCTTACATCAAATCGAAAGCGCAGAAATTAATCAGCTCATAGGATCAGCATTAATTGATCTTGGGCAAGGCTTGGTTGCTGCCTTTTTTGCAGTTCGTTTATTTAAAGTAAAAGAAACAACTGAACACAATGTCGACCTTATTGCCTCAACCCTTTTAATTCTCAGTACCAAATTTGTCCAAGACTTTTTCGTAGAACTTGATATAGTCAACCTCATCATGAGTTATTTTTCTAAATGAAGTTACCTTTTGAATACACACTAAAAAAAAATAAATCTGCCAAAAATTTAAAAATCAAGATAGACGCCACTGGAAACGTTGTCGTTGTTGCGCATCCATTTGTTCCAAAATTTATTTTAGACCAATTTGTGAAACAACATCAAGATTGGATCTTACAACACTTAGAGAAACAGCATACAAAACATACGTTCAACTCAAAAACGGAAGTACACATTTTTGGAAAAAAATACCAAAAAAAACTTGAGTTCTCTTTGCAAAATAAAATTGGCATGTACACAAAAGGTGAAAGCCTTATTTTTAATCCAACTGCTCAGCCAGAACTCAACACAGTAGAAAATCAAAAAAAATGGGAGAAGAAATTTCAAGAAAAGTTGGAACAATTCTTAAAAAACACTGCAAATCACTATATTATTACCAGAACTCACGCAATTTCAGAAAAAATGAACCTAAAATTTAATAAAATTACTTTAAAAAAACAGAAAACACGATGGGGAAGCTGTTCGAGTCAAAAAAATCTTAATTTTAATTGGCAACTTGTCCATTTTGAACCAAAGATTATTGATTATGTTATCGTACATGAACTATCACATCTCGTTAACATGAATCATTCACAAAAATTTTGGAACTTAGTTGAAAAATATGATCCCGAGTACAAAAAGCACGTTGGCTGGCTCAAGAGAAATGGGTTAAACTTAGGCTGAGCCAAAACTACAGAACAAAAAAATGATTATTATTCATGGTGAAAATACTATCGCATCCAGAGACAAACTTATTGAAGTTATTGCTAAAAACAAATTGGGAAATCAAGAAATTGTGAGACTTGAAGCAAAAGATCTGACAGAAGCTCAACTCGAAACAGTTCTTGGTGCAAATGATTTGTTTGGCACACAAAAAGCAATAGTTATTGAGGGACTACACTCACTACCAAAATCAGCCAAACAAAAAACACTATTACAACTCTGTGTTGATTCAAAACTGCATGAAATTATTTTATGGGAAAAACGTGAGCTAACTGTAACGATGCTCAAAGCTTTTTCTACTACACAAGTATTCGTTTTTAAAGCAAGTAAAACACTGTTTGCTTGGCTTGATCTATTGGGAAAAAAAGGTGAAGATCGCAAAAAAATTCAACTTCTACATGACGCAATCACAACTGATGGTGAATTTTTTTGCTTCCTCATGCTAATTAGGCAACTCCGACTTTTAATTCAAGCAAAATCTGGTGAAAAAATTGGGGGTGCTCCATTTATGATCGCCAAGCTTCAAAAACAAGCACAACAATTTTCCCTAGAACAACTACTCAAGATCCACTCGCAGCTTCTTGAAATAGATTTTTCTCAAAAAACTTCGACAAACTTATTGAACATGAACCAACAGCTTGACCTTTTGAGTTTGAAGTTGTAAATTGGTTACTGTCATACTTTTTCATACTTTTTGTAAAAGCGAAAAAGATACAGAAGAAAAAAGTAAAAGCAAAAATTAAGAAAGGCACACATGCAAATTGATCCGAACATCTTTAAAGCTTATGATATTAGAGGAATATATGGTCAGAACTTATTTGATGAAACTGCTCAAGCAGTTGGAAAAGCTTTTGCTAAAGTCATTCAACCAATAACAGTAATTGTTGGAAGAGATGGAAGAATTTCAAGTCCTGTTTTATTTGAAAATTTAAGTAATGCACTACTTTCTGTAGGAGTAAATGTTATTGATATTGGTATGGTATCAACCGACATGTACTATTTTGCTTGCGCTACAAAAAACCTTCCGGGAATAATGATTACTGCTTCTCACAATCCCAAAGAATACAACGGCTTTAAAATGGTCAAAAAAATTCCATATCTTCTCACAGGAGATGAGGGCATCAATCAAATTAAAGACTTAATATTAAACGATGACCTACCATCAGTTTCTGAAATAAAAGGCACTCTTGAAACTTGGAATGTCATGAATGAATTTATCAATAAAATTCTTTCGTTAATTGATTACGCAAAGATAAAACCAATGAAAATTATTGCAGATACTGCAAATGGCATGGTTGGACCATCTCTAACAGAACTTTTCAAAAAAATACCACAAATTGTATTACTGCCAATGTATTTTAATCCTGACGGCACATTCCCTAATCATGGCGGAGATCCACTACAAGCAGAAAATAGAGCCGAACTGCAAGAAAGAGTTAAAACAGAAAATGCAGACTTAGGATTTGCATTTGATCCAGATGGAGATAGATTTTTCTGTATAGACTCAAAAGGCAGATTCGTTTCTGGTGATTTTATGACTGCAATCTTGTCTGAATATTTCCTCAAGCAAAATCCTGGATCAGCTATTGTGTATGATATTAGAGCATCGCAAGCCGTACCACATAAGATTATAGCAATGGGCGGAAGACCTTTGTATAATAGAGTGGGACATTCTTATATCAAAGCAAGAATGATGGACGAAAATGCTATATTCGGTGGTGAAGTAACTGGCCACTACTACTTTAAAGATTTTTTCTTTTGTGACTCTGGCCTCGCGCCTATGATGTACTTGCTCAATCTGCTGTCAAATTCAAAAAACACACTTGCTCAAACTCTCGATGAAATGGAGCAGACGTATCATATATCCGGTGAAATCAATACCAAAGGTGTTGATGCACAAAAAGTTTTCAAAAACATTGAGGATACTTATTCACCTTCAGCAAAAGAAGTGCTACATGTTGATGGAATTTCCGTATATTATCCAGATTGGAATTTTAACGTCAGAGCTTCAAACACAGAACCGCTTGTTCGACTTAATTTAGAAGCAACATCTGCGCAACTCATGACAGAAAAACGCGCAGAGCTACTCAAACTAATTGAAAGCTGTAAGTCTGTATCAACCTGATATACAATATACCCATGAATAAACCAACAGTTGTAATTCTAGGCGCTGGTGAAAATTCTCGATTTGCGCCACTTAATACAAAAACTCACAAGGGCTTCTTAAATATTGCAGGCAAATCAATTATTTCACGAGCCTTAGAAAATCTCAAAAAAAATGGATTCGAAAATATTGTCATAGTTGTCTCACCAAAAGATAATGCGTACGACTTCGGATTTCCTGCTACAACTATTATTCAAGAAAAATCAACAGGTATGGGGGATGCTATATTATTAGCAAAAAAATACTTACAAAATAATTTCATTGTTGCTTCACCATACTATGCGAATATTGGCGAAATTGCAGAACAATTATGGCAAAAAAAACTAAAATCAGGAGCAAGTTGCGTATATTCAGGAACAAAAACAAATGTTATTGGTTTATATGGCATACTGCAAACCGATCCGAATAACCCAAAAAAGGTTATAGGTGTTGAAGAAAAACCAACAACAAATACTGCTGAAAGTGTAATTAAGATTGATAGTATTTATTTATTCGATCAAGGGTTTATTAACGAACTAGAAACAACAAAAAAAGATGAGTACTCGCTAGAGGATGCAATTAAAATCTACTCAAAAAAGACTGAGGCTGCCTGGATTGAAAACACGGGTGAAATCCAAAGCCTCAAATACCCTTGGCATATCTTCAACCTTTTTAGCCAGGTAATGGCAACACAAAAATCCTTTACTGCGCAATCTGCCAAAATTGCAGACACCGCTATTTTCGACGAAAGCCATGGTCCTATTAGCATTGATGAAAATGCAACTATCGGTGACTTTGTAAAACTAGTCGGACCTTGCTACATTGGCAGGAATTGTTTAGTTGGCGACTACTCATTTGTCAGAGGTTCTTCACTAGAAGAGGGGGCAACAGTAGGTGCAAACACAGAAGTTGTCCGCAGTATTTTGTTTGAAAAATCTAGTATTCACTTTGGCTACCTCGCAGACTCAATATTAGGTCACAAAACAAAAGTTGGCGCAGGTCTCATCACTGCCAACAAACGCCTTGATAGAAAAAACATTCGCATAGAAGTCAAAAATAAACTCATTGACACTGGCACGAATACACTTGGTATTATCACAGGAGAGGACGTCAACATTGGCATTAGAGTTAACACCATGCCGGGAATTACCATTGGTGCTTCTGCAAAAATTCATCCAGGTGCCACAATTACCCGCAACGTTCCCGCTGGTGAGATAGTAAAGAAATAAAAAAAATAAGAACTAGTTATAAAAGTTATGCCATATCTCTCTGATTACCAAGCAATCTTATTTGATGTCGACAGAACTCTTATTCCACCTAGCAGGGAAATTTTTCCAGAGTTAGAACTAATGTTTAGACAACTTAGCTCAAAAAACATCAATACTGGATTATGTTCTGGAAGAGGATATGCTTCATTAGTCAACACATTTATGCCATTTTTCCCTGAAAATTCAGTTCATATTTTAGCTGGGGGATCACTGGTCATCTCAAACACCGGACAAATTATTTGGCAACAAACAATTGACCCAACAGCAATAAAAGAATTACGCAAACTTACCATAGAAACAGAAAATGTCGCAATTTTTATGAAACCAGAAGCTCAATATGCACAAGGAGAAACACTCCAATCAATTCAAAACCACCCGTGGCGCTCAATTGGAAAAAACCTAGATACTATGTCTCCAGATGGAGTAGGGCTCGTGTACATTGCAGAACCTTCAGATCAGGTAACCTCATATCTACTCAATCATCCTAAATTGAGTTTTAAAGATATGACCAGCAACCAAGGCTATCAATATTACGACATCACTGCAAAAGGTGTTACAAAAGCAATCGCTATGGAACAATGGTCAAATGCTATCCATGTACCACTTTCAAAAACAATTGGATTTGGTGACAGCATCAATGATTTAGAATTTCTGCAACACTGTGGGTTTGCCATTGCCATGGGTAACGCAGATAATGAAATTAAAGCGATTGCTGATAGAATCATTGGCAACGTTCAAGATAGAGGCCTACCAATGTATGTACAAACTATTTTAGAAGGGAATTCCCTATGACAACTCCAATACTCGATTCAAGAGAAGCAATTAGCAAACTAGATTTAGAAAACATGATGGGTTCAATTGAAGAACTCGGGAACCAAGTACAACACGCCTGGGAAGAACTAAAATCTATAACCTTTACCCCAAAAGCAGAAATTAAAAATGTGGTAATTGCGGGGATGGGTGGCTCTGGCCTTGGCGCTGATGTTATCAAGCATTTATTTAAGCCTGAACTCAAAGTTCCTCTTGATTATGTCCATGACTATACACTTCCTGGATATGTAAATGAAAACACTTTGGTAATGTTGGCAAGTTATTCTGGTACAACAGAAGAAATCAACTCTTGCGGCGAACAAGCACAAAAGGCTGGTGCACAAATTATGGTAATTGCTGCGGGTGGAGATCTAGAAAAACTCGCACACGAAAACAATTACACTATCTACAAAATCAATCCAAAATACAATCCTTCAAACCAACCAAGAATGGCTATCGGCTACGCCGTTTTTGGCACAATTGGTTTATTGTCTAAAGCAGGCATAATTTCTCTCACAGACACTGACATTCAAGCAGTTGTTACCACAATTCAAAAACAAATTGCGGACTGCAAAGTTGAAACCATGGGAGAAGAAAATCCTGCCAAAGCCCTTGCATACATGATGGTAGATAGGCGACCTGTATTTGTTGCTTCAGATTTCTTAGAAGGTGCTGTTCATGTGAGCACTAACCAACACAATGAGAATGCCAAAGCATTTGTTGACTATAAAATAGTTCCAGAAATAGATCACCATCTACTAGAAGGACTCAAGTTTCCTAAAAGCAATGCTACAAATCATTTGTTTGTCTTTATTCAATCCATGCTTTATCACCCCAAAAATGTCATTCGCATGAACTTAACTCAAAAAATTGTTGATGCAAATGAGATCGATACTATAGCAATTCCACTCAAAGCTCACACTAGAATCGAACAAGTTTTTGAAATGCTCACACTCTTTGGGTTTGCTGGATTTTACCTTGCTATGCTTGAGGGAATTAACCCAAGTCCAATTCCATTTGTCGAAACATTTAAAGTTGACTTAAAAGAAATGACTCAGGGGCTATAAAATGACGCGCAAATAGTCACGGTTAATTTGTCTCACCAAAACGAGAACGAGCTATAAACTGTTGTATTTTGATACGGGCAGTTGAAAGGCCTGTGCTTATGTCTCCGTTAGGCATTGGCATACAATCTAGCATAATTTCAGCCTCATCTTCACTAATCTGAACTGTATGTTCCTGCAGTTGATCAGTTGCACCAGAAACTGGTTGTAACTTTGCAACCAAATCTTCTTTTTTACACCCTTGCGCAATTGCTAAGGACTGTAAAGCTGTTAGCTCAAAATTGTTCAGTGAAATAATGCCTCTTTCCATATTGAGTTTAATATTACAACACATGTCGCGCTGGTTCAAGTAAAAACGAGTCTTCACCCAAGTATAAAAAAAGGCTATGATGATACATATCAAATGTCAAAAGCATTTATTTACCTGCCCAGTGATTTTGCTAAAGTTTCAACGTATGAAGTTGGAACATATGCTCGAGAATTTGCCACTCTAGAAACACTTGGTATTCCGCTTCCAAAATCTATCATAATTCCACACAATACACTGAAAATTATTGCACAAGCAAATAATTTACAAGCGAAAGTGTACAAACTAATTCAAGAAACAGATTATTCCAGCACCATTTCAAAAGAAAAAGCGTGCAAGCAACTCATTCATCTTATTACTAGACAAAGCATTCCTAAAGAATTGGCTGACGAACTATTAGCAATATATCACGACTATTTCAAAAAAAGCTTTGTCTTGGTAAAAAATTCGGAAAAACTTCCGTTCGCTGATATTATTGTTTCAAACATTCACTCAGATACCAACTTCGTAGAGGCAATCTTAGAAGTTTGGGCAAAAATCTCAGCAACTAAACTTGAAAAACTTTTACTTGGCACAAACTATGTTCATGACGTACTTTTTCCTTGCCCAATCTTAGTACAACAACAACTAGAGCCAAGTACATCAGGCATTGCATACTCTTTTGACTTAGCAGATGGAAACAAAACAAGAATTACAATTCAAAGTTCTTGGGGCGTGTTCCAAAAAGGTAAACAAGAATACGATACCTATACAGTTGATATACGAACACACAATATCATCAAAAAACAAACTCAAACCAAGCTTTCACAACATAGAAGAGTGCTGGGAAAAATACGCGCAGACGAAGTCCTTGTTAAGAATCAAAATACAGAAACAATTTCAATAGCACAACTCAAAGTAATTAGCCAGCTGATCTCAATTATAAAAAGAAAATACCTTTCTCAAATCGAAGTTTTTTGGGCCATAGAAGAGAATCAAATATATATCGAATCTGTTACGCAAACAGATATACAACCACAAGAGAACAGAAAACAAAAAAGCATCCAACAATTATTTGTAACAGTAAATTCAAACCAAACTGCAACAAAAATAACTCAGGAAGCTGATGGCATTGCCATCCTTGATTCCGGCAAACTGCTGTTTGCTTCTGCAACACATCCGAGCGAAGTTATTAAGACTACACAAAAAAAATATCTCATTGAGGCTATCGCAAGAACACTCATAAAATATATTACTCGAACCGACAAACCATTACTATATCGAGCAAATAACTATACTTCGGCTGAATTTAATAAACTGCAGTTCGCTTCACTCTACGAAGTCACAGAACTCAATCCAACACTTGGTTTCAGAGGAGCAATACGGCTACTCTCTCAACCAGAAACATTCAAACTTGAACTTGAGAGTCTTAAAAAAACACTCGAAACTACAAAACAAAAAATCACACTTATATTGCCATTCGTGCGATCTCCTGAGGAGCTCATACAACTTGTGCAAATGGTGCAAAAGTATGGTCTCACCGGATATCCACAGTTCTCAATTTGGCTTGAGCTAGCAACTCCAGAAAATGTACTTAATCTCTCAGAATATCCACTGCATTTAATACAAGGAGTCATTTTTAACACAAATAGTATTCACGCTCTTGCAACAGGTATTGATATCACAAACACAGATATTGCCTCACGTTATGCTCAAAACACAATTCTACTCAAAAAATTAATAGAACATAGCATTACAACTCTAAAAGAAAAGTCAAAGACCTATTCATTGATTGCTCAATCAACATTTTTTGTGGATCTCACACTTTTCAATAAAGAGCTTTTAGAACAAATTTCTGATCTGGAAATTGACGGTTTTATTATTAATCAGGAGGTTACAGAGTTCACAAAAACATGTATTATAGATACACATCAAAAAATAATTTTGTAGATTTATATTATGGCAACAATTGCAGGCATTTACGCCCGAGAAATACTAGATTCAAGAGGAATACCCACTGTTGAATGTGCCCTATGGCTTGATACAGGTGCTGTTGTAGCAACAAGTGTTCCTACCGGAACTTCTGTTGGAAAATACGAAGCTGTCGAACTGCGTGACAATGACCCTAATAGAATGATTGGAAAAGGCGTCCTTACAGCAGTAAATAATATTAATACCATCATTGCACCACAACTCATCGGAAAAGATCCAACAAACCAAACAGAGCTAGACCAATTTATGGTTGATCTTGATGGAACCGAAAATAAATCAAAACTTGGTGCAAATGCCATCTTAGCGATTTCCCAGTGCATTCTTAAAGCTGGAGCAATTAGCCTTAATGTACCCCTCTATTACTATATAGAAAAAAAATATCAATTGACCAAAGAGCTACATATTCCAAATTGTGTCTTTGGCATGATTGATGGTGGAGAGCATGGGGCAGGAAACCTTGATATTCAAGAATTTCACATCATTCCCGCAAGCCATATTAACTACAAAAAATCCTTAGAAATGGCAGTAACCTTATATCAGAAAATTGAAGAAATTCTCGTACTCAAAGGTGCAATCCATTCAACAGGAGTTGGTGGTGGGTTTACCCCAAACCTCTATAGCAATACCGATGTTTTTGAAATCCTCATTGAGACAATCAAAACAAGTCCATACACTTTTGCTCAAGATTTATTCTTTGGAGTTGACGTCTCTGCAGCATCACTATTTGAAGGCGGAAAATATAAGCTTAAAGATAAATCACAGCCATACTCCAGCGAAGAGTTATTAGAACTCTATAAACAAATGAGAAATCTTTACCACGTTTTCTATATAGAAGATCCATACCAAGAAGATGATATTTCTGCGTGGCAAAAAATCACTGCGGAACTCGGTGAGACAAGTAAAATTGTTGGCGATGATTTATTGGCCACAAATAAAGCTAAAACCCAAAAAGCCATCATCGATAAAGCATGTAACACTATTCTTGTAAAACCAAACCAAACTGGAACAATCAGTGAGACCATTGAAGTTATCAAAATTGCAAAAGAAGCCGGCTGGCAAGTTATCATGTCCCACAGAAGTGGTGAAACCAATGACGACTTCATTGCTGACTTTGCTGTTGGTGTTGGAGCAGACTATACAAAATTTGGGCCACCAAATAGAGGTGAAAGAACTGCCAAATACAACAGATTGCTACAAATCGACTTTGAAATTGAACAAAGTAGGTCTTAGAATTTTACCATGACAGATGTAACACAAACCATAACTACACCACCTGGATATGAGGCACCTACTCCTCCTGCACCAAGCACCGTTCAATCTGATAGATCCACAGCACCGATTCTAAGCTCACTTCCTTTTAACGACACATTTCCACAAAAGGAGTATCATGGCCCAAAACCAGTAGCCTTAATTATGCTTGATGGGTGGGGCATTGGACCAAACAATGCTGGCAACGCAATCGTAAAAGCAAACACCCCAAACATGGACAAATTTTGGCTCGCATTTCCGCACACTCAAATCACAGCGAGTGGCGAAGCTGTAGGATTGCCAAGAGGGGAAGATGGAAACACAGAAACGGGCCATTTAAATGTGGGGGCAGGTCATATCGTGTATCAAGATTTACCAAGAATTAACATGTCAATTGCTGACGGTTCTTTTTATCAGAATCCCGCACTGCTCAGCGCTGTTGCCCATGTTCGTAAGTTCAACTCAGTTTTACATCTCATGGGACTTATTGGCGCAGGTGGAGTTCACTCAAACATTGAACATCTCTACGCCCTCCTTAACTTCTGTAAACAACAGAACGTAACAAACGTATACATTCATGGTTTTACTGATGGTAGAGACTCCCCACCAACTTCTGGCATCAACTATATTCAACAACTGATTGATCACTGTGCTAAATTAGGTATTGGCCAAATCGCAACTTTGATGGGAAGGTACTATGCTATGGACCGCGATAAACGCTGGGATCGAATCGAAAAAGCATATGATACTCTTACACTTGGTGTTGCAGAGCAATGCACGCTCGACCCTATTGCAGCACTCAAGGCTCAATATGACAAAGGAGTTACAGACGAATTCATGGAACCAATTAACGTATGCAACCAAGATGGCACTCATAGAGTCATCCAAGAAAATGATGCGACCATATTTTTTAACTATCGTATTGATCGCCCAAGAGAACTCACTCGTGCTTTTGTAATACCTGATTTTGAACGTGGTATCAAACATGAAGCCTTTGACCCATATAGTGAAAAATATACTAAATCTAACATTCAAAACCTTAATGAAGAAATTGAGACTTTTGAACGGAAAACAAAAATAAATAATTTGTACTTTGTGACAATGACAAGATACGAAGAGGGAATTCCCACAGACGTTGCATTTCCTCCACAAAATATCAAAAATCCTCTCTGTAGAGTGTTTGCAGACAACGGATTGCGCCAATTACGCACTACAGAAACAGAAAAAGAACGGTTTGTTACTTACTACATGAATGGCCAACAAGATGTTATGTATCCTGGTGAAGACAGAGTCATTATTCCATCAAAAGGTGTTAAGTCATATGATCAAGCACCTGAGATGAGTGCATACGAAATTGCTAATGAAATGATCAATAGAATTAGCCAAGACAAATATGACGTCATTATCTCTAATATTTGTAATGGAGATATGGTTGGTCATACAGGAAACCTTGAAGCTGCAGTCAAAGCCTGTGAAATTGTTGATGAAGTTATCGGTAAAATTGCTACCGCAATCATGGCAAAAGGTGGAGTCCTGCTCATTACTGCAGATCATGGCAATGTAGAAGAAATGATTAACAACGAAACTGGTGAGATGGATACAGAACACTCTGCATATCCTGTGCCACTGATGATTATTGGAAAACAATATATGAACCAACCCATGATGCTTCCAACTGGAATTTTAGCCGATATTGCACCAACTATGCTCAAAATTATGGGCATTTCCAAACCTGCCTCGATGACAGGGAGAGCTTTGATTTAAGTTTGAGCAAACTTTCTTTAAGTCATAGACTCAAATACCCAAACTCTCCGATTTACTCAACACTGGTAAATTTTGACCCCTTTTGACTTTTTAAGATGTAGTTGAATGTTCGTGACCTTTTCGGTTATGCTGTCTCTACTTCGGGATAGGTACGCCCGAATCAAACATCACGTAACGTATCAAACAAGAAAAGGAAAACATGGCTGTAACACTCTATAAGCGTCAAAGACAAATTGTTGATTTCGTTGCTCAATATATTCAAAAAAATGGGTATTCTCCAACTCTGCGTGAAATTGCAGATTCCATTGGTGTTTCATCACTGGCAACAGTACATGAACACATCCAAGCGTTAATCCGTAAAAAAGTCATCAGAAAACATGAGGGAGCTGTTCGAGGTATTGAACTTTTAGACAGGACGTTTATTAAAATGTCTGATAGCATTGATCTGCCTTTCCTAGGATATATTGCAGCTGGTTCTCCAATTGACCCACATCCAGACCAAGACGCAACATTTAAAGTCTCTCCAGAAATTGTGAGTGGTAAAAAACGCTCATATGTTTTGCAAGTCAAAGGGTTATCCATGATTGAAGACCATATTGATGATGGCGACTATGTTGTCATCGAAGAAACTTCAGCTGTAAACAATGGAGACATCGTTGTGGCATTACTTGATAACGGTTTGGCAACTTTGAAAAGATACTATAAAGAAGTCACTCGAATTAGATTGGAACCTGCGAACTCAAGCATGAGTCCAATCTACGCTACCAACGTAAAAATTCAGGGCAGAGTGGTGGGGCTAATTCGAAGATTTCAATACTAAAGAGCTACGTTTAGATCATACCTTTGATCATAAAGCCGTCCG
>CAZZDG010000027.1:0-12584 GCA_964652415.1 uncultured Pseudomonadales bacterium
CACCACCACGATGAGAGGTAGTTGTCATTAGATTGTTCTTATTTGCCAACATACAGCAATCCACAGTTTCAGTAAGAGTGCCAATCTGGTTGAGTTTGATTAATATTGCTGAAATAGCATTTTCATCTATTGCTCTTTGCAGTCTTTCCACATTTGTAACAGTCAAATCATCACCTATTAAAGACACATTAAATTTATCTGTTATTTGTTTCAGTTTTGCCCAATTCTTCCAATCATCTTCATGCAACATATCTTCCATTGTGACGATTGGATATTTTTGCATCCAACTTTCATAATATGAAATGAGCTCATCTGCACTCAAAATTCTCTTTTCAACTTTTAAATTATATTTTCCGTCTTCGAAAAATTCACTCGCAGCTGCATCGATAGAAAAACCGATGTCTTTCCCTGAAACATATCCAGCCTGCTTAATAGCCTGCAACATATATGCAAAAGGTGCTTCATTATTAGGAATTCCGTTCGGAGCAAATGCACCTTCATTTCCAACGTTAGTAGACAATTTATTTTCTTTCAATACTTTTGCTAATTGATGGTATGTCTCCATAATCATCCGAACATTTTCAGCAACAGTAGAATTTTGGCGAATTGCAGAAAAACAAAACTCTTGCAAATCAGTAGTTTCATCTGCGTGCTTTCCACCCTCAATAGCAACTACCATTGGTTGAGGTAATGTATTCAAATTTACATTAGTATTGAAGGTTTCAATAATATGCTGAAAAAGTTCAATTTTCTTGCTTTTTGCTGCTGCATTTGCTACTGCAATCGATACAGCTAAAATTGCATTTCCACCTAAATTAGCTTTATTTGAAGTACCATCCAAAGCAATCATTTCTTCGTCTAAAATTCTTTGATCATAAACATCTAAGCCTAAAACTTTTGGCGCAATAACTTTTTCTATATTTGAAATTGCCTGCAACATACCTTTTCCAGACCATCTTTCTTTGTCTCCATCTAGCAAAACGGTTGCCTCATGAGATCCTGCAGACGCTCCATATGGAACAGAAGCCCTACCCTCAGAACCATCTTCCAAAGTAGCAATCACTTCTATAGTTGGATATCCTCCCGATGCCAGAATTTCTTGAGCAACAATTTGTGCAATTTTCATAGTTTCCTTCTATATAATTAGTACTTTCATAATCAACTTAAATATAGATCTGAGAATACACCTCAAAGTATATTCTCAGTTAGAACATTTTCAAGTCTAAACTTGTTAATAATGACATCTTTTGATATATTCCCATAAATGCATAAGCTCAAAGATCTTTTACAAACTATACTTGTATCTGTTCTATTTACTACTATCTTCTTACATCAAATTTTATTAAATTTTTCTACGCACCTAACCTCACGTGCTGACGGCGTTTTTATTTCTTGGACAATCTATACTGTGAGCACATTTTTAGCTCAAGGAAAAAATATATTTCAAATGCCATTGTATGCACCTTTTGAAAACACATTAACATACTCTGACCCATTTATTTCTACCGCACTATTTAATATTCCATTGTTATTTTTTACAAAAAATAGTGTTGCGATGCAAAATTTTCATATACTCGCCGGAACAATTATTTTATATATATCCTGTTTTTTTCTAGGAAAACAACTCAAATTTTCAAATTTGGCAAGTCATTTTACTGCATTCTTTTTTACTTTTTCTTCGATCCAAATGAGTTATGCTGTGCACCTTCACACCTATTTAATTGCCGGACTACCACTCACTTTTCTATTTCTACTAAAGTGGTTTGAAAATAGTAAATGGCAGTGGCTCTTATTAACAGTTGGAGCATTTTTATATCAAATTTTGAACTCTCCGATGAATGGCCTTTTCATCATTTTTGCTTTGGTTCCTTTTTTATTTCAAAAAGAAGTTTTGGCGCATTTAAAGAAGCAATGGTTTTTAGTTTGTTACTACTCAATTTTCACACTCACCATTCTTGGAATTTTTTTCGCACCCTACTTCATAAATTCAAAACAGTTTGGATACACCCGTACTATTCGTGATACTGCTCATTTTGCTTTTTCATTGAATAGATTAGTGCAAGTTGACCTACTTTTTGATTTTATTCTCCTCTTTTCACTCTGGAAAGCTAGAAAAAAACAAAGTTCTCTATCTACTATTTTAACTCCAAAAATTTCAGCAATAATTGCTCTTACTGGCATAGTTTTAATGCTTGGACCAGTTTTAAAAATCAACGATCAAACCTTCAAAATTCTTGGTTATCCTATTCCACTCCCCTATGCAATTTTCTATTATGTTGTTCCTGGATTCAAAGCATTTCGAGCTAGCTCGCGATGGATAGTATTGTTAAACTTTGGCTTAGCACTACTCTTTGGATACTACGCAAGTAACTCTAGATTAAAACAAAAATTTCTCTTTTTTATATTCGGCATACTGCTTGGATCGCAACTACTCTTTCATATTGCCAAATTCGAAATTTATAAAATTCCCATAACCACTCCAGAAATTTACGAAGTTGTTAAGAAACAAGAACAAAAAAACCAAAACGAGTTGGTCTTAGCTGAATTTCCTGTGTTTTCATGGAGAATGATGCCTTACGCATATTTAGAGAACGACCGACTGATGTATCAAACTTACCATGAAAAAATTTTATACAATGGTGTGAGCGGATTTACCCCTCCAGAACGAGAAACCCAGTGGGATTTACTGTGGCAAGAATTTCCAAACGAAAAATCGATTACTCTTTTAAAAACAGCGGGAGTTGATTTGGTACTTATTCACTATGATTTATATGATGAGATGTTCCAAAGCAACTTTGTGTATTCAGAGTATAGAAATCCTAACTCAGTTGAGTTACAAAAAAAAGTAAAAAAGAATCAAAGTTTTAAGCTCATTGAGTGTAATCAAAATAAATGTTTGTATCAATTACTTTAGGAAGCTTTGAGAACAAAAAGACCCCGGCGCGCTTCTGGAAAATTCCAGAAAGCTGCCGGGGTCCTACTATTAACTCTGTTTTGACTCAAACAAACTTATTTGTTTTCTTCTCCGACTTCGTATCTTACAAATCTGTTCACAACAAACTTTTCACCAATTTTTCCAGAAACACCTTTGACTAATTCTTCGACAGTTATATCTGGATTTTTAATAAATTGATCTTCGAGTAAATCAGCAACAGTTGCAGGATTCATAGCCACCACATGCATTGCAACATCACGTGCCATTGTTTGAAATTCAGCATTTCTTGCAACAAAGTCTGTTTCACACAAAATTTCAACTAACGCAGCGACTTTACTATTTGCGTGAACATAAGAAGCGATGTATCCTTCTTTGGTTTCTCTATCAGCTTTTTTTTCAGCCAAGGCCAAACCTCTTTGTCTTACAACTTCTTTTGCTTCCTCAAAGTTACCGTCTACCTCGTCAAGAGCTTTTTTACAGTCCATCATGCCTGCACCTGTCTCTTCTCTGAGTTTCTTAACGTCACTTGCTGTGTAATTTGCCATTATTTGAGTTCCTTTTTGCTTTACTTAGTAGCTTCTTTTGTTTCTTCTGCTTTTTCAGCCTTTTCTTTAGCTTTTTTCACTTCAGTTTCAACAACAGGAGCTTTTGCAGCTTTTCCAGCTTCTTTTTTACCTTCTTGGTAAGCTTTGCTTATTTCGCCAATTAAGAAACCAAGACTGCGAACAGCATCGTCATTTGCTGGTATCACAATGTCAATTCCTTCTGGATCTGAGTTTGAGTCAACGATTGCAACAACTGGAACACCCATGTTTTTTGCTTCTCTGACTGCATTTTTTTCTCTGTGAATATCAACAACGAATAAGAAATCTGGGGATTTTTTAAGATCTCTCAAACCTTCAAAGAAACGAGCCAATTTTGTCTTTTCTTTGTCCATTTGTACTTTTTCGAACTTTGTATAACCATCGAATTTACCAGTTTTTAAACCAGACTCAATATCAAGCATTCTTTTGAGGGAATATTTTACTTGATTCCAGTTGGTTAAAAATCCACCAAGCCATCTCGCAGTAATATAGTGACTACCAGATTCTTTAGCTGCAGCTTCAACTAGTTCTTTAGCTTGTTTTTTGGTACCAACCATAACCATGGAGTTACCTTTTGAAGCTTGGTCGTATACAAAGTTGTACGCAAGTTGTAATTGTTTTGCAGTAACTGCTAAATCGAAAATATGTACACCATCTTTTTCAGCGTATATATATTCGTTCATTCTTGGATGTCTTTTAGCTTTTTGATGACCAAAATGACAACCTGCTTCGAGTAGATCCATCAAATCGTACTCTGGTGCTTTATTTGGAAGTTTTGAAAAATCTAATTTCATACTGTCCTTATTTCCTCTCTTTTTGCATTTCTGCAAAGAGTGCGATTGAGCAGATAAATCAGGACTCTGATCTACTCGTTCGCATATATTTTTTACTAGAGGTGTATTGTAACACAGATATCAAAAAGTTGCACTAACTTCGTTGCGCTTCCGCTAAAGTTACGCAGTTCTCAAGCAGACTGATTACGGTCATCGGACCAACTCCACCTGGCACCGGGGTAATGAATGCTGCTTTCAAAGAAACCGAAGAAAAATCAACGTCAGGTCTGGGCTCACCTACATCAACTACCACAACATTTTCCGAAACCATATCACCGGTAATCAATCCTTTCCTCCCAGTAGCTGAGACAATCACTTTTGCATCGAGTAATTTTTGTCCAGATTGCATGCGCTGTTCTAAATCTTTGCTTGCCAAAATTTCAACGTCTCTTCCCTGTCGTTTCAGTTCATAAAACAACGGGATACCCAAAAGATCTGATTTCCCTAATATTACGTATTTACCATTAAAAATAGTTTGTGTTTTTTCAAGACCAACCTCATGACTTAATTTCTTAAAAGCTTGATCAAAAATAGATAAAACTGCCTGACAAGTTGCAGGCAATACTTTTCTATTTTCCTGCCAAGTTCTACTAATAACCTCCGCAATAGCTTTTGGGTGTAAACCATCTACATCTTTATGTTCATGTATCTTGAATGTTAATTTACTCCACCAGGCAGTATAAAGATCTCGCTCAAGTCTATTTGGATCTGGTTGTTTAGCTATTTTTTCTATAAATGCTAGTCCTTGGGCTACAACCCAAGTCTTTCTCCATGGTTTTTGAATAATAATTCCTGTCACTTCTGGATCTAAACCCAATTCTTCAATTTTTGTTTGAATTTTATCATTTTCATCACTGAGAGAAAATTCGTACACCCGGTATTCAATCCCCACACGAGCTGCAGCTTCACCCTTTAGTCTGGTATACAATCTGCTTCCCGCATCTTCTGAAAATAAAATCGCTGCTATAACCAATTTTTTGCCACTTAAATCTCGCTGAATTTTTTCTCTCAGTCGATTTTCTCTTTCGAGCGCCAGTGTAATCCCATTAAAAAGTATCATTAAATATCTATTAATCCTCAAGATGTATAGTATACCTCAGGGAAAGAATTATTTACACACTTTTCTTAAGTATGTAATATTTTCCATATCTGGACCATTTCCTTCATATCCAGGCACCTCAAGTATAAGAGGAATATTAACCACCTCTATATAATTAACAAAATACGCTAAATCTACTTGAGAAATGTTCCCTTTGCCCAGATTCTCATGTCTATCCCTCCCTGAATCAAAATCATCTCTGCTATCATTTACGTGAATACACCTGAGAGTTTCCCAAAGATCCAGCCTGGTTATCTCTGTGATTGCACTTTTAGATATCAAAGATCCCTGCGACTCACCTAAGGAATACCCTGCTGCATGGGCGTGGCAGGTGTCAAAACACCAGCCAAGCCTCGATATTGCTGGAATTGTGCCTGAACCAGTGCTAGAGAGCAATACTTCTACTCTATCAATCAACCAACGAATTTCTGACAAATCACTACAAAGCTTCCCATTCTGTCCTGCAGAGTTTTCAATCAAAAAAGTCGAGCTTTCTGGAGTAGTTTCAAGTAATTTAGCTATTTGCTCTGCAACTTGTTCTCTAACTATTTCAAAACCCCTACCCTGATGACTGCCTAAATGCACTACAATTCCCGAACCACCTATCAAACTATCAAACTGTAAATCATACTGTAAAACCTCGAAACTTTTCCGTAATAAATCTGGGTTATCACTCGCCAAATTTATTAAATACAGCGAATGAGTAAATATTGGTTCAACATTTAATTCTTTTCTTTTTGAAAACATTTTTTTAGGATCAAATTTTGTGAGATCAGTACGCTTCCAAACCCGAGGACTACCGGAAAAGATTTGGGCACAATTTGCCCCAATCTCATGAGCTCTCTCTACGGCTTTATCTAAACCTCCACTTGCTGAAACATGAGCTCCTATTTTTCTATTTGTCATAGATTCTATAGTACCATACTGTAAGTATTACTAATTTTTGATATAATATAGGACTAATGAACTCTAGCCGTCTGAGCAACTACACTATCTATCATAATAATTCAGAAGAATATCATCTGTTAAAACGAGAGATATTTACTTCCGACCTCTACTATTTTGAAACTGAGAATCCACAACCAGTTATTATTGATGCAGGCGCTCATATTGGTCTATCAACGCTCTATTTCAAACAACTCTACCCAGGTTCGCAAATTACTGCACTCGAACCAAATCCAGAAAGCTTTGGGTTGCTTGAGCAAAATATTTTTGAAAACCAAGTTGACGATGTTACTACAGTTCAAGCCGCACTTTCTGACCACAACGGTGAAGAACAATTTTTCCGCGATGAAACTAGTGAGTGGTGGCATTCAACCGCAGGATTCCACAAAGGTTCATGGCTCGGCACTCAAGAATCAGATGAAATTATCGTGCAAACTCACTTGCTGAGCGAATTTGTAACCGGACCAGTTGATTTTTTGAAAATGGACATCGAAGGGGCTGAACAAAAGGTTTTGACAGCATCTCAAGAAATACTTCCACTAATCAAAGAAATGCAAATTGAGTTTCATACCCACAAAAGCCAGTCACTCTTAAAATTAGTTGAGCTATTAGAAAAAACTCACACAGTTGAGCTCACCAAAGATACAAAAGAAGTTATAGTCAAAAAAGCAACTGGCCTGGTTCAGATACGAGCAATTAGATATGCTCACAAATAGAATTATCCAGCAAACATCTTGAAATTTTTTGTAAGAGCTTTTACTTCTTCTCTGATTGCCAATAATTCCTTATTTTGCAAAGCCTCACTTCTAAATTTAGCTAAGAATGCATTGACCTCTTTTTTGTGAGCCGTACTACTCTCTTTTGTCTTTGTCACAACCAAATCCTGAGGAATTTGATATTCTTTCACAATTTCAATACTTCTAAAAATCCAGTCAGCAATTTTTTTCATTTCTGGCTCTTTCATACCACGAGTTGTAACCAGCGGTGTGCCAATTCTCAAACCGGATGGATAAAATGGACTCCCCTTTTCGTCTGGAATTGTATTTCTATTTGCATACATTCCCGCAACATCCATCGCAAATGCCGCTTGAGTGCCAAAACTTATTCCATAGGATGTTAAATCAATCAAAATTAAGTGATTTTCTGTGCCACCTCCGACTAATTTTAGACCTTTTGCCTGCAAAGCTTTTGCTAATGCTTGTGCATTTTTAACAATTTGTTTGCCATATTTTTTAAATTTTGGTGTTAAAGCCTCTGCTGCTGCAATTGCGATTCCCGCAGTTGTAGCATTGTGCGGTCCACCTTGTAATCCTGGAATTATTGCTGAGTCAATTTTTTGTCCCAACTTCTTGTCTTTTGCCAAACCACGATCGGTAACCATAATCATGGCACCTCTTGGACCTCTAAAAGTCTTATGTGTTGTGGTCATCACAATATCTGCATATGGTACTGGAGACATATGTTCGCCTGCTATCACTAAACCAGTAACATGAGAAATATCAGCAACTAGCCAAGCGCCAACTTCATCAGCAATTTTTCTAAACTTTTTGAAATCTAGTTCAAACGGATACGCAGTGTTACCCGCCACAATTACTTTTGGCTTATGCTCTTTTGCTAATCTTCGCACTTCGGCAAAATCAATTTTCGCATCTGCTCCTAAACCATACTGAACTGCGTTATAAAAACGACCAGAGCCAGTCACTTTTGGATGCCCATGAGTTAAATGCCCTCCCATCGACAATTTTAGCCCCATCAGGGTTTCACCTGGTTGCATCACCGCAAAGTAAATTGCCATGTTTGCGGGAGATCCAGAATACGGTTGCACATTCACATATGGCACACCAAACAATTTCTTGACTCGTTCAATAGCAATCAACTCAATTTGATCAACAATTTGGCTTCCTTCGTAATATCTTCTGCCTGCATACCCTTCTGAGTATTTATTTGACAGACAACTGGATAAAACTTCGGAAACCTCTGGAGAAACGATGTTCTCAGACGGGATCAGTCCAATCATTTCCTTTTGTCTTTGCAGTTCTTCATCGATTAATTTAAAAATTTGATCTTTCATTTTATTCCTTATAGTATTGCCACCCTGATTAGTTAAGCAAAAAATAACAGTTAATGTGAGTGTATCAGACCACCAAAAAAAACGCACTGTGAATACTCACTCGTGCAAAAAACTCTGTTTAGAGAGTAGAAAATGAAACTAAAAATAAAATGTGTGATTTGATCATAATCAGTACTATACCATATGGGACAATTAACACTAAATACTGCAATTTATACGTCAGCCTTTTGAATACTTAAGCTTAACAAGGCTGTGGCTAAAATTACATCGATTTTCCCAGAAATTTCCCTGATAATCTTCTGCACTTTTTCTGGCAAATCAGCAATTCTTTCAACAACTTCACGAATCACACATTGTAATGACTGTGCAAACATCTGTTTGACTTCATCAGACAATCTGCCGTCCTGTAAAATCTCTTCATACTCCATAAGATCCACCAATTTTGCCAGCGCATCTAAGTTTTTGATTAAAAACTCTGCATACCTTTCGTTATCCGGAACAACACTCGCCCCATCTGCAATTGCAAAAAGTCCAAAAATAAGTGGATTCACGTGTTTATCAGCAAAAATTTGTGCCACAATATCGAGATCTAGCACTTTTTTATCTAATTGCTCTAATACGTGATGTAGTCGAATCATTTCAACAATCTGGTTCTTAACAACTGAGTATTCTTTGCGCACATCTTCTTTGGTTATTTGCTTCCCATGTTTCTTTTTTAAAAGTACCGGATCAGACACCCTCATGTCTGATAAATGCAATCTATCAATAAACTGATCTGCATATTCCTCCATAAACCAAGAAACGATATTAGATCCAATTAATGCATGGTAATGCACCTGGTCTCGACCAATATCAAAAGCCTTACCAACGTCATGAAAAACTGCTGTTATTCTCAAAATAAACCTGTCCCTATTATTTATTTGGGATGTTTGAATCAATGTAGGCACTGTCTCAACATGATGTTGAACAGTATTGTTCTGTGAACTACTCTCTTTTTTAAAGAGTTGGGTAAATAGATAACTTCTTGCTAATACCTTAAAGATTTTTGGTAACGTTGATTTAGAATACGTTTCATCATCTAAATGCACTGTTCCCATTACCATTTGACAGGCTTTGAAGAAAATCTGGTGATCTTGTGCTTCGAGTTCTAGAGTTGGCCAAGTAACTCTAAAATCAGGCATTTGTTGCCCCAACTTTTCTCCTTGACTATCAGAATTGTGAGGGTTTGGTTCAACCCCAAATCCACCAGTTAAAACCAACCTTTGAATACGTTCCCAATGTTCATGATTTCCTTGATCTACATAGGCTCTATAAACTTCTTCTTTAGTTGGATTATTTATCGATTGCAAACTCATAAACTCAACTTTCACTAGTTGTATGTTCAATGAGGTCAAAAAATAAAAAAAACACCTATTGAAGCTTTTCTACTCAACTTGGTTTCCGTTTTATGTAAGCAGAGTGGGAGTTTTTAAAAACTCTCTTCTTGCTCAAGTAAAACTGTTGTTACTTAGGAGCGAAAAAGCCTTTTGGTGCTTTAACGCAATTATTTATTTGATTTGGTAATTATACATTACATGTGTGTTTTTGTCAATAATTACCGGAATAAGGTTGAGTAAAAATATTCAATCATTTTCCTTTTAAATCCAAGAGCTTCAAACCTATCCACAATAGTAGATTCATTCAATCCTTCGCTTTCCCATTTATCTACCAAAACATCCATAGTTTCGCGAAGTTCATATGGAAAAATTATCCAGGCAATTGTTTCAGCACCATAATAATCTGGCTTAATGCTTGAGTGAGGTTTATAAAAAAGGGTGGCGGTATAAATTTTTTTCACTCCCCTACCCTCTAGGTATTTTTTAACAAATTCAAGAGTTTCACCGGTGTCGGCAACATCATCAAAAAGTAAAATCGTTTCACCAGAAATATCTGTTGCAATATCTTGATACACTTCTGGCTCGGCCGCCCTCGAATCAATGCCTTTATATAATTTAATACCAATACTTGCAACTTCATTAGCTTGAATGTAATCAACCAGCGGCCGAGCCATAGGCCAACCACCTTTTGACATTGTCACAATTCGGTCAAATTGCAAACCATCTTCAATAATCTTTTTTGAAATAGAAAACACTAGATGATCCATATCATCCCAAGATGGGGCTACATATTGAATAGGATCATTAGTAAAAATTGTATTGTTGAGTTCCATAGTGAATTATATAACCCACTAGCTTAAATAGTCTAGAGCTTTTCTCAAATCTTGTGAAAGTTCTGCTTCTATCAACATTTTTTCTTTTGTTCTTGGGTGCTGAAACTCAACCTGTTGAGCATGCAGAAAATGTCTGTTACACCACAGAGCATCCAAGACTTGGCGCCTTTTACCTGTGTAAAAACTATCACCAACAATTGGATGTGCAATATGAGCCATGTGTACACGGATTTGATGGGTGCGTCCAGTTTTTGGTCGGCAATTTACTAAAGAAAAACCGCCAGAATACGTTATTAAATGCAACTCTTTTTTCACTTCTTTTTCACTTTGACCTGTTTTTTGCGCAACTTCTGTAATTAATCGCCCTTCATCAAATTTTGGAAAATGCTGAGCCACTTTGTACTCTGTAATCGCTGGCCTACCACCCTCAACTACCCCAAAAATCATTCTATTCTTACTTCTCCTGCCAATTGGCGCGACAACTTCCCCACCGATCATTCCAAACTTACCATGAGTCAAACACACATACTGCTTTTGCACTTCTCGCAACTTAAATTGTTTTAATAATGCAAGCAAAGAGCCTGGGTGTTTGCCAACTAACACTACTCCACTCGTGTTTTTGTCTATTCTGTGACCAATTCCTGATCTTTCCAAGAAAATTTCTTGTGGTGAACCAAATTCATCGCTGAATTCATCTGGAATTTGAGACATCCACCCATCTGGATAAATCCCCTCTTTCACAATTGCTCGAATCTCCGGCACATTCTCTTCTAGCCAATCTTGCAATGTTGGTCCTTGCACAGTCTTAGCTCTATTCACAATCACACCTGCAGGCTTATTAATCGCCAAAATATCATTATCTTGATAAATAATTGTGATTTGTTCTGCAGGTTGTAGTTCATTCATATTCTGTATCTATTTTACTTTATCTGTCAATCTTTTTTTGTTTTGTAAAAACAATCGGCAATATAAGCAAAAACAAACCAGCAAATAGTGCCCAATCAGCCAAGTTATTTTGCACTGTCGTGAAGGGAATAAACAACCAATCTCGCACAGATCCAAAAACAATTCGATCAAATAGGTTTGCCACCGCTCCACCAAAAAACAACCCTGCTGCCAAACTGTTCTTGTGCCAATGGTCTGTAAAGCTACGATATAAATAAAAAATAATAATTCCAAGTAGTAGTGTTAAAAAATTCGCATTGATTCCAGAAAAAAAACTCAAAGAAACTCCTGAGTTGTAACTAATCTGCAATCCCAAAAGTGTTGCCAAAAATTTTGTGGTTTGGTCTAAACAAAAAACGAGTATTAAGGTTGGGAGCAAAAATTGAGTTTTACTCATGCAAGTGATCTATCTTGGTTAAAACTGGCCTTACTTTTCTTTTTGGCACAAACGGGAGACTTCTTCCAGATCTGCTAAAAAGTAAGCTTATACCAATCAGTGCTAATATCACACTGATCACCATATCAAGATTAATACCCATAAGCTCCAAAGTAGCTGGTTTTAAAAAAGCCATAACGAAGGTAACTACAGAAACAATAATTAAAAATGCTGACGTTAAAAATCCTGTTTGAGCAGTCTTTTTTCCATGTCTATACCAAGTAAAGGTTCTGTATGAGTACTCAACTTTAGATAAGTAAAAATAGAGTCCAGTATAAAAGAGCGCAAAGTAAAGTTGCACTGGATGGTGAGGATCAATTAACTGCAAAAAAACCACTCCCCAAGGCATATTTGTTGCATATCCATATCCTGTACCATCAAAAAAAGTACCCAAGTAATAAACACTCAGACCCAAAGCTGCACTGGTAACCCAAAAATCGAGGACTTCATACTGGTCCCACTTATTTTTCGTCGCATACTTGTGCATATAGAATGCCGCTGCTGCCAATCCCGCAATTAAATTCGTA
>CAZZDG010000028.1:0-3114 GCA_964652415.1 uncultured Pseudomonadales bacterium
TTCTTAGCCTTGCTGATATCTTGACATCTTCGAGTTGGGTCATCTGCTGGTAATGGTTTATATTCTGGTTTAAATTCAACTCCCGAGTTTACTAATTTATGAACCATCTGAGCGGTTTGTAAAATTGTAAACTCTTCTGGATTACCAATATTTATTGTTTCTCCAGCTAAATTTTCCTTATCTGCCATTCTCAATATATATTCAATTAAGTCATCAATATAACAATAGGACCTAGTATAGCTACCATCACCGTAAATAGTGAGAGGTTCTTTTCTAACAGCCTGATTCACAAAATTTGGAATCACTCTGCCATCAGTTGGATCCATTTGTGGCCCATAGGTATTAAAAATGCGAACAATCCTTGCATCAACACCAAAATCCCTGTAAAAAATTCCACAAATCGTTTCACCCATACGTTTTGACTCATCATAACAAGATCGTTTGCCATTTGGATTTACATTGCCCCAATATGTTTCTGGTTGTGGATGAACCAACGGATTACCATATGCTTCAGATGTACCAGCAAATATAAATCTACCCTCTGGATTTGTTTCTTTTAAGTACTGCAATAAATAATGGGTACCCATTGTATTTACTAAATAAGTTTCAACTGGATACGCTTGATATCTTGGAGGAGAAGCAGGTGAAGCAAAATGCAAAATAACATCAACTGTACGGTATTCATCCATGTAGTTTCGCGCAGGTTGAGAAACATCTGCCCGAATAAACTCAAAATTGGCCACTTTTGAGTTTCCACTTTCATCCAAAAACTCTGCTAAATTTTCTGCTCTGCCAGTAATTAGGTTATCAACTCCTATAACTCTCACGCCAAGTGGCAGCAACTTTGCCACTAAGTTTGAACCAATAAATCCTGCTGCTCCAGTGAGTAACACTGTTTTTCCCTGTAAATATTCAAACATAGCTCCTTTGAGATTCTAATTTTTGTGAGTACAATGTAGTAAGTAGGATTATTACATGAAAAAATCGATTGTTAAATACCCACTGCAACTTCTGGTACTCTTGGGGATTGTTTTAAGAATTCCACATATCTCTGGTTCTTTTTGGATGGATGAAGCGGCACAAGCACTCGAAGTTGTTCGCCCTCTATCTCAACAATTTGATATTATTGCTGACTTTCAACCTCCACTGCTACATCTATTGCTTCATTTTGCACAATACATTTCACATTCGGAGTGGTTTCTACGAACAGTTGGCGCACTTATTCCCGGCATCCTCACAATTATATTCACCTACAAACTTGCAGAAAACCTCTTTTCTAAAGCAGTTGCTAATTTGGCAACTTTTTTACTCGTTACTTCTTCATTTCATATCTTTTTTTCTCAAGAACTACGACCATACTCACTACCTACAATGCTAGCTGTCATAAGCATGTACTATTTTGTTGTCATCCTCAAAAATCAATCAATATTCAAAATTTTTAACAAAGACTCAGATGATGCTTATGTATTCCTTACAACTCTCAATGCATTTGGTTTATATGCTTCATACCTTTATCCATTTTTTATGTTTGCTCAAATTTTTTATGCCCTTTTGACACTTAAGTGGAAACAAACGAAACAACTGTTTACGTCTTTCTGTTTTTCAATTATTGCATTTCTGCCATTCCTACCAATATTCTTTCGCCAACTTACAGAAGGTGGAAATGTGCGAAAACAGTTACCAGGATGGGATCAAGTTGTTAGTCTGCCACAAATACAAGCACTCCCAATGGTATTTGGAAAACTACTTTTTGGAATGCTCCCATTTGACCCAAACCCAGTCACCATTCTTTTGGTGTTGGCACTAGGATTTTCTGGGTTTGGGGTACTCTTTACAATTTTAAAACAAATAAAAGATCAAAAACTAAAACTGCTCTTCTTTTGGATTCTAGTACCACTGCTTACTGCATGGGTAGTTTCTTTCCTGGTTCCAGTCATTAGCCCAAAAAGACTTTTATATCTTCTCCCGGGTCTCTATATTCTCTTTAGCTATCTAGCAGAAAAACCACTACAAGCAATATTAAAAAAAGGATTAGAAAGTATTTCTTTTTTAGAAAAATCTACCCTTATTTTTTTCCTATTTCTTGTACTCATTAACATAATTAGCACTACTTCTTATTATCTCAATCCTAAACTACAACGTGAAAACTGGCGTTCACTCCAACAAGAAATGCACCAAAAATTTGATACTGAAAGCACATTACTTGTATATTCTTTTCCAGACGAATTTGCCCCAATGCGTTGGTATGAACGACAAGAAAAAAAACCTTTTAAAACATTTGCTACAAAATCGTTATATATTGATGATGCTCCAAACTTACCAAATACACTCAAGATAGCCGCAAGTTATAAAACAATTCTAGTTTTTGACTATTTACGAGATCTGACAGATCCAAACAAAAAAATAGAAACTCAGCTAATAGAGTTAGGATTTAAAGAAGTAGGTGTGCTAGACTATCCAAATATTGGTTTTGTGCGAATTTTTATGCAACCAGTAACTATATTAGGATCTACATAATATGCATATTGGAATTGATTTTACTTCGGTAATCTATGGGAGAGGCGTATCTCGATACACTCAAAACTTAGCGCAAGCTTTGGCGAAAAACCCAGAATTACAGCTTACTTTATTTGGATATTCACTCCGACAAAAAGATACTTTACATGCGGCGGCAAGCAAGATTATTCAAGCAATAAATAATAAACCGGTTGCCACTAAATTTCTTAGTTTGCCAATATTTGCAATTGAAAAACTTTGGCAACTTGGATTTAAGCATGTGAGCAAAGAAATTCCTAATATGGATATTTTTCATAGTTGGGACTGGATTCAACCTCCAGATAAAAATATTCCTATTGTTTCTACAATTCATGATTTAGCAATTCTAAAATTTCCTGAAACTGCTCACCCAAAAATACTTGCTGCTCACGAAAAATCATGGAAAGTTTTGAAAGAAAATCGCTCACACATCATTGCAGTCAGTCAAGCAACAAAAACCGATATTGTAAAATTACTTGGATACCCTGCATATATGGTTCATGTTGTGCATGAAGCGCTTCCGGAAGAATTTATTACAGCAGCAGATTCACTGACAGAAGAACAAGAAATAAAAATTAA
>CAZZDG010000028.1:3214-11680 GCA_964652415.1 uncultured Pseudomonadales bacterium
GTAACTTCAAACTGTTCCGGCATGGCTGAAGTAGCTGGTAATGCAGCAGAATTAGTAGATCCAGAATCTGTTGAAAATATTACCAAAGGTTTACAGAAAATATTGCAAGAAAATACAGCAGAACAACAAAAAAGATTGCAACGAATGATTATTAGACAGCAAATGTTTAGTTGGGATAAAACAGCAAAAGAAACAATCGCAGTATATAAACAAGCTATTCAGGATTTTAAATAATAAAAAACAATACTATGCAAAAAATACACATTGCAATTGATGGCAACGAAGCAAATGTTGAGAACAGAGTAGGAAGTAATGTCTACGCATTTGAAATTATTTCTCAGATAGAACAACTATCACAAAAAGATGAGGGTATAGAAGTTACAGTACTACTTGCCACAAAAAAAATTGAAGATTTACCAAAAGAACGAAGAGGTTGGAAATATACTGTGTTTGGTCCAGAAAAATTTTGGACACAGTGGGCGTTACCCATCCACTTATTTCAACATCAGAAAAAATATGATGTCCTTTTTACCCCTGGCCATTACGCACCGCGCATTAGTACTATTCCATATATTAGCTCTGTGATGGATACTGCATATTTAGAATATCCGGAACAATTCAAAAAATCTGACACACTCAAACTCACAAACTGGACAGAATATAGTGTTAAAAATGCAAAAAAAATCATTGCGATTAGTAAATACACAAAGGAACAGGTAGTACAACAGTATGGTAAAAACCCTGATGACATTCTAATAGCCTACCCATCAGCCTCAATCAATAGATTGAGATTTGAACAAAATCATGTTAATACATTGTTTGTAAAACATACTATTACTCAACCATACTTTTTGTTTGTAGGGACACTGCAACCAAGAAAAAATATTGAAGGACTCATTGAAGCTTTTGAAATTTTTTACCGAATGGATGCAGGTAGATCTCTACAAAAAAGAAAATTTAATACTCAAAATAGGACAAATAAAAAACCAAAATTAATATTAGCAGGAAAGATTGGCTGGTTAGCAGACCCAATCCTTAAACGAATTGATAGCTCACCACTTAAAAACAAAATTATTACAACTGGATTTGTAACAGAACAAGAAAAACAAATTTTGTATCAACATGCAATAGCAACATGTTTAGTTGGTTTGCATGAGGGCTTCGGCATTCCTCCACTTGAATCACTCTATTTTGGCACTGTACCAATCGTTTCAAATACAACAAGTTTACCAGAAGTTGTAGGTGATGCAGGTTTGCTTGTAAATCCTAGAAACCCACAAGAAATTGCTGACCAAATGTGGCAAGCAGAAAATCTTTCAACAATAGACAAAAGGAATTTTAGAAAAGCTGCACGTGAACAAATTAAAAAATTTAGCTGGAAAAATTCTGCACAAACAATTTTGACTGCCTTGATGGATATTGCGAATGCAAAAACAGAATAAAATAATTTTGGGAATAGACCCTGGCTATGACAGAGTAGGGTGGGCAATTGGGAATGCCAAAAATGGAGGTGGCAAATTTGAATGCATTGCACTTGGCTGTATTCAAACAAGCAAAAATGAAACTATTTTTGAGCGTTATAAAAAGATTCAAAGTGATTTAAAAGAAATTATTGCGTACTTTAAACCTACTGAATTGGCAATCGAAACAATTTACTTTTCTAAAAATAAAAAAACTGCAATGCGAGTAAGCGAGGCTCGAGGGGTAATTATTGGAACTTGTTTGGATGCTGGGCTAGAGGTCTTTGAGTATGAACCAGTAAAAATCAAGCTTGCGGTAACTGGAGATGGCAAAGCTGATAAAGAATCAGTAGAAAAAATGGTGCGACTGCAAATTGAAGGAAGTGCCAATAAACATATTGATGACGCCCTTGATGCAGTAGCGATTGCTATGACGCATGGAGTAAGTAGTACTATTAAATAAACTTTATTATCAAGAAACAAATACATATGAAAACTATATTTCTAATTAGACACGGTGAAAAAGTTGGTGAGGCAGGTAACCCTGGACTAACTGAACTTGGACATGTGCAAGCAAAAAATGCAGGGCAGTACTTTTCACAATTTCCTATTTCTCAAATAATTACGAGTCCATACATGCGCACTCAACAAACAGCTGAAAGAATTAATGATATCCTAAATGTTCCAATTGATTTTGATGACAGACTTATTGAGCGAATGAATTGGGATGGTGAAACCGTCACTTTTCCAGAATTTCAAAAAGAATGGACAAAAGCTACAAATCAAAGAGATTATATACCATTATGGGGTTATTCTTCTGAAGAAACTGGAAAAAGAGTTGCTTCAGTTGTATCTGATTTACCAGACGGTCAACAATTTGTACTGGTTACTCATGGTGGCGCAATTGTTGACTATCTACGAAATCAATTTGGAGATGAGGCTGTTATAAAATTATCCAAGCAATTTTCAGAAGGTCTTGACTATGAATACCAACATTGTGGAATTAGTAAAATTACTGTTGATCCCCATCCCGATAGTAAAGATGTTGTGAACTTGGAATTTGTGTGTAGATAGAAAACTAAGTTAAATCTGCCAAACCTTTTTTACTCTCCAATAACTGTATTCCAGCAGCATGACCATCTAAAACCTGCTCAAAATCAAAATTTGAGTTGCTTGTGTCTGTAGAAATCCATTCCCAACCTTCACATTTTTCAGGTTCTTTCAATTTGGGGCTTGCTTCACCAACTTGGGCTGAAAATACAAAATGTATAAACTCATACTCTTCTTGAGTTTCTCTGACAACTCCTACATATTCAAAGTTTGTAACTGTTAAACTTGTTTCTTCAAAAACTTCGCGAGCAAGTGCTTGAAAAATTGGCTCACCATACTCAATTCTCCCACCAGGTAACCCATACATTCCTGCTTTATATGCGTTCTTTCTTTTACCTAACAGAATTTTACCTTCATGATTTATCAAAATCACACAAGTGCCAATATTTTGTGGTTGCTTCATCCAAACAGTATAACATGTAAGCTTCTTGTAAGAATCATTTTATAAAATCGCTGTTAATGACTAAACAGCTAATCAATAATAAGGTAATTCTATATAAGCTTGCAGATAATTCACTAGAGTTGCAAGTGCAACTAGAGTACGAAACAGTCTGGTTGAGTCAAAAACAAATGGCTAACCTATTTGAGATAGATGTTAGAACAATTAATGAACATTTAAAAAACATATTTCAAACAGAAGAATTAAATGAAAGTTCAACCATCCGGAATTTCCGGATAGTTCAAATTGAAGGCACAAGAGAAGTAAAAAGATCAATAGATTTTTACAACCTCGACGCCATTATTTCTGTTGGCTACCGAGTAAACTCAACCAAAGCTACTAAATTTCGCATTTGGGCAACATCAATCCTCAAGCAGTATATTTTGCAAAGCTATGTAATCAATCAAAATAAATTAGAACAAGCTCAAGAAAAATTACTACAACTTCAAAATACAATTCAATTTCTTTCAAAAAAATCTACAAGAACAAGTCTACTCGGACAAGAATCTACAATCCTCTCATTACTTAGTGAATATTCACAATCACTTACTGTACTTGGACAATTTGATACAAATAATCTTCCAAGGATCGAAGGTGAAAAGGCTGTTTTCAAACTAAACTACGATTTAGCAATTACTGTACTGCTACAAATCAAACGGGAGCTTGCCAACAAACAAGAAGTGACTTCACTATTTGCACTTGAAAGAGATAATCAATTTAAAAGTATTTTGAAAAATATTTATCAGTCATTTGATATGACAGACCTCTACAGAACTATTGAGGAAAAAGCAGCACATCTGCTGTATTTTCTTATCAAAGATCACCCTTTCATTGACGGGAATAAAAGAAGTGCTTCTTTTTTGTTTATTTTCTTTTTAGAAAAAAATCAGTACTTATTTGATAAACAAGGTAGAAGAAAAATCAATAACGCCGCACTTACAGCACTTTCATTATTGATTGCAGAAAGTGATCCAAAAGAAAAGGAAACTATGATCCAACTCATTTGTGTGTTATTGAATTAATAAATTAACCTCATTCCTTCCCTTCCCAAAACTAACCCAAATGCTATACTAAAAACCGATGATCGCATATTTAACCGGAAAACCACTGATCCAATCTGAAGAACTTATTATCCTTACTGGTGGTGTTGGCTATGGTGTGAAAGTTACTAGCCAAATTCTTTCCCAAGCCTCAAACAAAGCAGAAATCTCTCTACATATCTACACTCATGTTAAAGAAGATGCGCTCGAACTTTTTGGCTTTAGCACTCTTAATGATAAAGCACTTTTCAAACTCCTCATTAGTGTTTCTGGAGTTGGTCCAACCACTGCACTCGCAATTCTTAACAAAGGATCACAACAAATTATCACTGCTATTCAAAATGCTGATGTAGCATTTTTCACGAGTGTGAAACGTGTGGGTAAAAAAGCTGGTCAAAAAATTATTATCGACCTCAAATCTAAGCTTGGCGGAGTTAAAGATATTGATCTCACACCACTCAGCCAACTTCAATCCGATATTCTAGAAGCACTTTTGAGTATGGGTTTTGGTGAAGCACACATTTCTCAATCCCTTAAAAATATCGATATTACTGACCAACCACTTGAGAAAGCGATTCAAATGACTATAAAAGAACTAGGTAAACATAAATAAATTACTGCTATGAATTTTGAAGATAACTTAGTAAAAACCAAAAAGAGAGCAGCACCAAAAAGCTCATCTGCTAATAATCCAAATGACCCACTAGAAACAACCTCAGGAGAAGAAGAGCTACTCAATTCTTTGCGTGCGAACAGTTGGGATGCATTTTTTGGTCAAGAAGGCACAAAGAAATCACTTCAGATTGCTATTACTGCAGCCAAAGGCCGTAGCGAAGCCCTCGACCACACCTTGTTATACGGTCCTCCGGGGTTGGGAAAAACCACTCTCTCTCACCTCATTGCTAAAGAACTTGGAGTAAATATAAAAATTACTTCTGGTACAGCACTCAACAAAACTGGTGACTTAGCCGCCATCCTCACCAACCTCGAACCAGGTGATATTTTATTTGTTGATGAGATTCATCGCATGCCTAAAATCGTTGAAGAAACTTTATATCCTGCAATGGAAGACTATGCTCTTGATATTGTGATCGGAAAGGGCCCCTCAGCCAGAACTATTAGATTAGACTTACCAAGATTTACTTTAATAGGAGCAACAACAAGGTTTGGTTTATTAGCTGGACCATTCCGTGATAGATTTGGCATTATCCAACGCTTGCAGTTTTATACTCCAGATGCACTTTCTACTATTATCACTGCTGCAGCTGAAAAACTAAACGTTATCATTGATCAAAAGTCAGCCTTAGAAATTGGTAGACGCGCTCGAGGTACCCCAAGAATTGCGCTCAAACTTCTAAAACGTGTCCGAGATTATGTACAAGTCCACGAACAAATGGAAAGTATAACTGGCCAAGCGGTTCAAGAAGCACTTGATATGTTTGCCATCGACAGATTAGGTCTTGATGATTCTGACCGCCGATTTTTGCGCCAAATTATTCAAAAACATAAAGGTGGCCCCGTTGGTTTATCAACTATTGCTGCCACTCTCAATGAAGACCAACTTACCATTGAAGAAGTTCTTGAACCTTACTTGATTCAAGTGGGCATGCTACAACGTACTCCTAAGGGCAGAGTAGTGAGTAAAATTGCCTACGAACATTTAGGTGAAAAATTCACTGAATAACTATTTGATTTGCATTCTAAGTACTCTTTATGGCAAAATGAAATCATAATGAAAACAGCAAATAAAATTTTCGCAGGACTTGCACTCGCACTCGTAGTCACACTCACATACAAATTTACTTTTACAGATACTCTGAACCTTAATGGCGCTGTTCTTGGAGAAGAAGATAGCCTAGATTCTTCTTTAGAGTCACTGGAAAAAGAGCTAGACGCAAGTCTTGCAGAACTTAATACAGAAATCGAAACTGAGGTAGAAACTATTGGAGTTGAAGCAGAAATAGAGACAGTTGAAAATGAAGACCAAATTATTGCTCCTACTACAGAAAATAAACACACTACAAGAAAGTCCTCAAAAATAGAACGACTATTCTTTATTATCCCAGTTGAGATAGAAACCGAAGTAGTTTCTGATAAAGGTGTGGTTATTAAGGAAAATAAAACCCTCCTTGGAAAAATTTTAGACATATTTAGTTACTAATCCAAAAGGCTTCTGATCCAAAATACCTATCCTAATCAAGAATATGTTGTATACTAGAGCTATGCAACAAAATTCGCTTCCTTCAAAAGTGCAGAGACGCTTGACGGCGTGGTACTTAGAATTAGCTACTGGTTTTCTCTGGTGGTTTGTAGGAATGATCCCGTCACATCACTTTAGAAGATTTTTTTATAGACTTTTTGGGATGAAAATTGGCTCAGGTTCGGTTATACACATGATGGGAAGAATCTATGACCCTAGAAACATACAGATTGGCAACGATACAATCATTGGCGAAAAAGCCACTCTCGATGGGCGCAAACAACTTCAAAATTCTAAAGGAGGCTTAGAAATTGGCAACCATACGGACATAGCCAGCGAAGTAATGATCTGGACAAGTCAACATGATATCCATGATCCAGATTTTAAAGCTATTGAAGATAAGGTTACCATTGGTGATTATGTATTTATCGGTCCCAGATCTATAATTTTACCAGGCACTAAAATAGGTACTGGCGCAATCATTGGGGCAGGCTCTATTGTCACAAAAGATGTCGAGGCTTTTACAATTGTTGCAGGTGTACCAGCAAAACCAATTGGTGAAAGAAAAAATAAAAACCCAAATTATAAACTAGGTCGCGCTCGTTTGTTCCAATAAAAAACCATGCTACTTTCTGTAATTATAGTTTCATATAACACCAAAGAACTGACAGTTGAAACTGTTCAGTCAATCATTAGTTCTACAAAAAACTCCAAATTACTCAAAAATAACTTAGAAATCATTGTTGTTGATAATAATTCAGATGATAACAGTGTTTCAGCTTTGAAGTCACTTAAAAAAGAAATCCCCATCCCCTTACTAATTATTGAAAACAAAAAAAATGTTGGCTTTGGAAATGCCAATAATGCAGGAATCAAAACAGCGACTGGCTCATATTTCTTATTCTTAAACTCAGACACCATAGTAAAAGAGATGGCACTCGAAAACATGCTGCAAAGATTCCTAAACTCAGAAAAAGATCAAGGTACAGAAAAAAAATTAGGAATTCTAACTCCAGTTTTGTTAAACCTTGACCTCACCTATCAACCACAAGGTGGCTCACTGCCAACCCTTACTTCACTTTTTTTCCACATGGCTATGCTAGACGATTTACCCATAATTGGCAAACTACTTCCATCTACCCAACATACTGGTAAAACTAATCGACTTACTCTTGAATTACTCGCACACTACACGGAACTCATTTCTGTTGACTGGGTTGGTGGTACTGCCATGATGATTTCTAAAAAGGCAATTGATACATTCGGACCATTTGATCAAAATATTTTTATGTATGGTGAAGATACAGAAATTTGTATGCGCGCAAAAAATCATAATCTTCTCGTTGCTCTTGACCCAACTGCACACATCATTCATTTGCAAAACAAAAGTTCGTCACAAGATAACGCGATTAGGGGTGAATTCAAAGGGTATCAATATATATTTGCAAAACACAAATCAGCAACACAAGCTGTGCTAGCAAAGATTTTGCTACAATACGGTGCGATACTAAGAATATTTGTTTTTAGTTTTATTGCACCAAGCAAAGAAAAAATTGCTGTATATAAAAGAGTACTAAAAGATTTATCATAAGAATAGACAATTGTGCAAAAAAATGAAAAAAATACTAATTGGCTCAAAATTTTAGATGAAAACATCTTATTAATTTTGAGCACCTTTTTGCTTGCTTTTGTTCCTTTGTATCCTAAAATCCCGCTTTTTGACCTCATAGAGGGTTATATCGTACGAGTGAGATTTGAAGATATGCTAATTGCTTTTGGCATATTTGTGTATTTTATCCAACTCATCAGAAAAAAAATCACACTTCAAACACCACTTACAAAAATAATTTTTATCTATATTATCGTTGGATTCCTCTCTACTATATCTGGAATTTTTATTACTCAAACCATTCCAACTACCCGAGTTCACTTACTCAAAAGTTTTCTACATTTCTTTAGATACATCGAGTATTTTTCACTTTTCTTTTTAGTTGCAGCAGCAGTGAAAAGTAAAAAAGATATAAAAATTATGACAGCGACCATAGTGATAACACTATTACTCATTGGCATTTATGGTCTTGGACAAAAATATTTATACTGGCCTGTTTACTCAACAATGAATCGTGAATTTAGCAAGGGAATGGTCTTATATCTTACAGAACATGCAAGAGTCCAATCAACTTTTGCAGGCCATTACGATATGGCAGCATACCTTGT
>CAZZDG010000029.1:0-10771 GCA_964652415.1 uncultured Pseudomonadales bacterium
TAATACTTGAATACTCGTAACAATGAGTTTAATATTACATTGTGTAGTATTGAAAGAATGAGAACAATATGAATTTGTGGGTAATATTTTTAACTGGATTAACAACTGGTGGTCTTGCTTGTCTAGCAGTTCAAGGTGGGTTACTTACGAGCGTTATCGCAAATCAAAAAGAACAAGAACTTGCTGAAGTGGATGAGAATAGAGAACAATTAAAGGCAAAGAAGCGCGCCAAATATTTAGCAAAAATTGGGACGTACACGAGTATCACTCAGCTAGACAAATTTGATTGGATGCCAGTTGGCATTTTTTTAGTTGCAAAATTAATTTCTCATACGCTTTTAGGATTTTTCTTAGGATTTTTGGGTGAGCGGCTGTCATTAAGTTTGGGTGTTCGATTAACATTTCAAGCTTTTACTGCTTTTTTTATGTTCGCAACTGCAATGAATTTATTAAATGTACACCCTATCTTTAGGTTTGTCATGATTCAACCTCCAAAATTTATTCAAAAAATGGTTCGCTCATCAAGTAAAAGCAAAGCTTTATTTGCGCCCGCATTTCTAGGTTTGCTCACAATTTTTATTCCTTGTGGTGTAACACAAGCAATGGAAGTGGCAGCAATCAATACGGCAAATCCAATTCAAGGTGCACTGATTATGTTTTCATTTGTTTTAGGTACATGGCCATTATTTGCTTTCATTGGTGTAGCAACGGCAAAGCTTTCCGAAACGTGGAATACATATTTTACAAAAATTGCCAGTTATCTTCTTATTGCAATGGCAGTGTATAGCATCAATGGTGTTCTATTAGTTTTAGATTCACCGATCACACTACAGAGGCTCATTCAACCGGTTACTTACTTTTTTTCTGATGATAGGTTTAGTTCAGATGGGGACAGTGGCAAGGTGCGTGGTAATCAAGCAACTATTCAAGATGGAGTTCAAAAAGTTACCATTGAGGCACAAAACTCAGGGTATGCACCAAGATATTTTTCTGTGAAGGCTGGAGTGCCTGTAGAACTGACTATACAAACTAATGACGTATACTCTTGTGCTGCGGCTTTTGTGTTTAAAGAATTTGGAATTTCGGTATTTTTAGGCCCAACAGATTCAAAATCATTTACTTTTACTCCAACAAAAAAAGGGAAATTCACTTATTCTTGTTCAATGGGTATGTATACTGGTGTAATGGAAGTATTATAAAAAAAGGATTTTTATATGTTTGATTTTTTAAAGAAAAAACCAAAAGGTACCATACTTGAAATTGCAATTGATGGTATGCACTGTACGAGTTGTAGCATGAATATTGATGGCGAGCTTGAAGACCTTGCAGGTGTGATTTCTGCGGCTACTTCGTATGCAAAACAAAAAACAATAGTAGAGTATGATCCTGCTGTAGTTACTCAAGAATCAATAAAAAAAGTTATTACTGACCTTGGTTACACAACGAAGTAAACAAATTGTTGTACTATAATTAAAGCATGCTACAAAACTATTCAGTTGGAACTGTTGAAGAGATTCTAGAAGAAACTCGATTTTCACAAGAGGAAGAGTTTTTTACTCAAAGTTTGCGGATCAAAAATGATGATGGAACTGAATATACTATACAATCTGGAACTGAGTTTCAGCCGATTCACAAAAACCAACTCAAAGATGCCGGGGACAGGATTATTTTATATTCAGTAGAGTCAGAACCAGGTGTGCTAACAACATCTATTGCTGACACGTATCGTTTGCCAACAGTCATTTGGTTGTGTTTACTCTTTGCTATTTTGGTTATTGGGGTTAGTAGAAAAAAAGGTTTTCTATCTATAGTTGGAATGATTTTAAGTTTAGTAGTTTTGATGAAGTTTATTGTTCCACAAATATTACTTGGCTCAAACCCAATTTTAATTAGTTTGTTTGGAAGTTTGCTGATTGGTTCTTTAACCGTGTATCTATCACATGGGTATAACTTAAAATCTCACATCGCGTTGTTTTCTATGATGATATCTTTGACTGCTGTTTCCATTTTGTCTTTTATTGCAGTTGAAACCGCCTCAATGTTTGGTTTAGGTAGCGAAGAAGCATCATTTTTACAGGTCGGTGCAACTGCAAATATAAATTTACAAGGATTATTACTTGGTGGCATTATGCTTGGTGCTTTAGGTGTATTAGATGATGTTGCAGTTTCTCAGGTTTCAATTGTGTTTCAATTACGAGCGGCAAAAAAAACCATTCAGTTTACTGAATTATACAATCGTGCTCTAGAAGTTGGTCGTGACCATGTTGCAAGTCTAGTTAACACCTTGGTTTTGGCATATGCAGGTGCAAATATGCCATTATTTTTACTTTTTACCCTTAACAACTCAGTGCCTACGTGGGTAACGTTGAATAGTGAAATTATTGTCGAAGAAATAATTAGGACAATTACTGGATCTATGGGGTTAGTTTTAGCTGTTCCTTTTACAACTTTGATTGCGGCTACTTTTGCTATGAAACTTAAGAAAAATCAGGTGGATGAAATGGGTGGGATTTCAATAGGTGAACATACTGGCCATTTTGGTCATAAGCATTAGCTTGCATATTCCGTAAATTTTAATATACTTGACACTACTTATGCAAAAATTTTCTACACCATTTGGCAAATACTTTAAAGCTTTAGATAGAATTGATGGTCACAAGCGATACACAAAAGAGTTTGGTTCTATTATGATTTTGCGTTTGGTAGAAGAAGTTGGTGAAATGGCTCGTGCATATCTAGCTGAGCATGGTAGAAAAGCGAGTAATTTAGCTGCACAAAATGACGAAACATACAGACAAGAACTTGGTGATTTATTGCTTACAATTGTTAGATTTGCGCGTATAAAAAAAATTGATCTTGATGAAATTCTTACATACTCATTGCAGAAAATTGAGAAACGAAAAACCCAGCCAAAGATTTGATATCATTCTGCTCGACACAAAACAGAAAAAGAACTGGATATTGAGCTTAAAGGCGGTATTTTGACTGAAACTTTCTATAAATCTTCAGCAACTCCAAAAAACAGACAGTTAAAAGTAAATGAATGCAGTCCTATAGTATTGACTATTTATCATTTTAATGCTATAATTAAGTGTTATATTTTTTGTGGTGCTTCTGGCTTTGCGTTAGAAAGTACACGACAATATAGTTCTTTAACAACTCGTTTATAGTATTTAATTATTAGCTAAGATAATTGCTTGTGTGGTGTGTTTAGTAGGGGAAATGGATTGTGTTTTACTTGTATTACTTTTCTGTTTCTCATACTAAACACACCCGAAGCAGTTTTTGTAAGCTAAGGATGAAAAAAATCAAATCTATGCCATGTTACAATTTTTAATTGTTATATGGCAAATCACAAGTGAGGTGAAATGTGAAACACTTGCCATTTGTTTTACTCATATTCTTGATTTTTTTTGGCGTGGTAGCTTGTGGTGGTGGTGGTGGTAACGGTGGCGATCCCACCCATACACCAAGTTCTGAGCCATCTGCACTGATGGCCCCAACTCCCGGGACTTCTGTTCCGGCCATTACCCCTTTTACCATAGAGACCACCCAGGCAACACCGGCTCCCGTACGGGCTCCGGTAGCGCCAACCACCGCCCCGGCGACGACCACCCCCGGCTCCTCCTCGCTTTTAGGAGGGGATAATTAATACACAAACGAGTTGCTGCCTCGCCGGCTTTAAAACCGGCGAGGCGAAACTCAACTTTCGCAACGTTTACAAAGCAGTATTTGCAGATATAATTTCAAACATGCGTTTAGAAAACACAGTGTCTCAATCGCTTTTAGTTATCAATACACGGGCTGGTAATGGGCATGCAGCTCATTTAGCAGGTGAAATTACGGCAAATCACGAATTAGAGACAATAGACATTGGCGGTTTTTTTGCATTAGAGCAAACTCAAAGAGATGAGTTATTGGCATCACTTTCACATATTTTTGTGCTTGGTGGTGATGGCAGTGCCTTTAGTTTGTTGAATTTTCTACTATCCCAAAATTTACAAAATAAAATCATAGTTACTCCACTTGGTCTTGGTGGTGAAAATGTGTTGGCAAAAAGTGTTGGTTCATTTGGAAAATCAGTTTTAACGGTGACACAGGTATTATCAGGCAAGCATACAGTTCAACAGCTTCAGCCATTCACTGTTCAATTGCAAAGTGAAGCAATAAACCTAGAAACACTTCCATTTTTATGGAGTGTTCATGCAGGATTTTCAGCAACAGTCTTGGCACAAATTGAGGTTCTCAGAAACGGTAGAGCATCAGATTTTCAAAGGCGATATGGTGGAACGCTCAAAAGTATTTTGCAGCTTAGAGGAGCAGAGCGAGTTACGGTTTCAGGAACAGGAATAGATACAAAGCAAGTTCTAGACTTTGGTGTAGTCAGTTCAGCGTTACCGTATTGGACGAGTAAACTGAGATTGCCAGTTTCTAATGTCCAATCTGCAATTTTACATACTGTGGAAGGGTGTGATCAATTGCAAACAGAGCCAGTAGCCTTTACATCTCGTTTTTTATTAGAGCTTATTTTGCTTAAACTTGGGTTGGAGGTAATTCCACGAAAAATTCTAAAGCATCAGGCTTTGGGTGCTGATTTTACTATTCAAGCTTCAACTCCATCAGGACAAATTGGAGTTGATTCTGAGATTTATTTAGCACAGTCTGCTATAGCTACAAATTCTACGAATACATTTTCTAGAAATGTATTTTTAGGGAGGGTTTAATTTTTTTATCCTTTGGTTCATACTACGTGTATATGTCAAAGGTTTTTCCGCGCTTCTTAGTTTTTATTTTTGGAATAATGTATATTTCTGTTTTTTTGTTTTTGCAAAAAACACAGGTGCAGGCGCTCACAATTGAAAGTGAAACTCAGCAAGTTGGATTACCAGCTATTAGTCCTCTGACTACTTCTGTATATTTTCCAGAAGCAGTTACTTCATTTTATTCACGAATTGTCATTAACCAAGATACTTCACTTACAATAACTGAACACATCGACTATGTGACCGATTTTGAGAAGCATGGTATTTATCGATATATTCCAATCAGTTACAACAAAGATGGTCAAAAAGAAGTTTTGCAGATTTCTGATGTTTCTGTAACTGACCAAAATGGTGTCCAGATTCCTTTTTCTAGGTCTTCAGATGGTAGATTTTTGACACTTAAAATTGGGGATCCCGATGCAACTTTTTCAGGGGAAAGAACATATGTGATTAAGTACACTGTAGAACGTGGTATCAATCAATTTGCAACTCACAATGAATTATATTGGGATATTACAGGTGAAGGTTGGCAATTTCCGGTCCTAGAAAGTACGGCAACTATTTCTTCTCAATTTTCTGACATTTTGGAGATAGATTGTTTTAGTGGTATGGTTGGTAGCGATGATGGCCTTTGTAACTTTGAATTAGGAAAAAACCAGGCAACATTTGAATATGCGCAAGCTATAAATTATGGTGATAATATGACGGTGGTTTTGAAATTGCCAAAAGAAAGTGCGCTACAATTTCCAACACCTATGCAGTTACGACTGTTGTACATTAAACATAACTGGCCGTTATTTTTGCTCCCATTTCCAATTTTAATTCTGTTTTTATGGTGGTACAAAAGAGGTCGCGACCATGAATTTGTTTCACAAGATGTATTCGATTTAGAAAGCAGTAAACCTACAAAATTGAGATCATTGTTTCAACTAATTTACCGTGAGCCACTGGTGTATGAACCACTCAAAAACTTAACTCCAGGTGAAGCTGGCTCACTTATCGATGAAAAAGTTGATGTGCAAGATATCGTGGCAGAAATTTTGGAGTTAGCTAGAAAAAAATATTTAAAAATTGAAGTTACAGAAAAGAAAGTACTCTTTAGCACAACAAGAGAATATGAGTTTTCAAAGTTAAAAGATGTTGCGGAAGAGGCACAAGATTTAACTGAAGTTCAAAAATATTTGTTTACAGAAATTTTCAAAACAGGCGATCTTGTAAAGCTGTCAAGTCTTAAGGGCAAATTTTATACAGTTATTGCGCAGGCAAAAATAATATTAGAAACAAGTTTGGTAGGGAAAAATGTATATACAGAAAATCCAACGAAAGTAAGGGCAATTGGAATGGTGGCCTTCTTTTTGTTGTTAGGAGTAGTTTTTGGAGTTTTAAACCTTACATTGTTACCATTGGGAATTATTTGGCCAATTGCAGTCTTAGTTTTACAATTTCCAATTGGTCTAGTACTAGCATATAACCTACCACAAAAAACTGCCATGGGGACAAATCTTTGGCTCCAGGCACGAGGTTTGAGGGCGACGATCAAGCGAGGTGCGTGGCGGGAAAAAATCAAAGAAAAAAATTTATTTATTGAAGAAGTTTTGCCGTTTGCAGTTGCACTTGGCGTTATTGACCAACTTGCGAAAGATATGGACGAGCTTAAGTTACAGCCACCAAGTTATATGAATTCAGCTCACTTGAATATCTGGACAATGTCACAACTTGTAGGTGGATTTAGTAAAGAAGTAGGTAGTTCTTTGGCATATAATCCTTCTTCATCGAGTTCTAGTGGTGGGTCTGGTTTTTCTGGAGGCGGCGGCGGCGGTGGCGGCGGTGGTAGCTGGTAACTATAATCGGCACTATCAATTTTTTGTGCTTGTGCTATACTATTCACTAGTTTTGAACAGTAGGCATCTAGGACATAAGTCCAACTTATTTTCCAGCAGGTTTTCTTTGTTCTTAACTGAGTAATAAGCTCAGTGTTTCTGAGTGTAGTCGCTTGTCCAAAAGACGGGCGTGAATAGGAGTGGAATGCAAGACGCACCACAAGCAAACCCAAAGAAATTGTTCGTTGGGAATCTTTCGTTTGATACAACGAAAGACACATTAGTAAACTTATTTTCCGAGTACGGCAAGATCGAAGATGCTGCACTTATCACAGACAGAATGTCTGGTCGTTCTAAAGGAATTGCCTTTATCACTTTCGACACTGAAGAAAGTGCAAAAGCTGCAATGGAAGCTTTAAACGGTTATGAACTCGACGGAAGAGAAATCATTGTAAACGTTGCACGTCCAAAAGCACCAAGAGAAGATGGTGGTGGATATCGTGGCGGAAGTAATGATAGACGTGGCGGCGGTAACAGTCGTGGCGGCTTCGGTGGTGGTAGACCAAATAGATATTAATCTATAAACTATTGAAAATCAAAAAGCCCTCGAGAAATCGGGGGCTTTTTAGTCTTAATGGGTATTTTTAGCAACTTCTATCTTTTTCGTCCACCCGAACACGTCTTTCTCGATTCCATACTGAATGTTGGTCAAAGTTGTATATAGCTGTTTCGTAATTTTTCCAGCAATTCCTTTATTTATAGTATATTCTTTGTCTTTGTACCCAAATTGTCCAACGGGGGCAATGACAGCCGCAGTTCCGCAGACAAATGACTCCGTAATGCTGCCATTTTTAATATCGGTTAACATATCACTTAAACTCATTTTACGTTCTGCCACTTTGTATCCAAGTTCTTTTCCTAATTTTAAAATTGAATCTCGAGTAATTCCATTCAGAATACTGCCAGAAAGTGCCGGAGTTACAATAGTATTTCCGTCATACACAAAACAAATATTCATTGCTCCAACTTCTTCAATATATTCACCTGTTTGACCATCAAGCCAAAGTACTTGTGAATATCCTTTTTTAATTGCTTCACTGGCAGCAACCAAACTAGCCGCATAATTGCCCCCTGTTTTTGCTTCACCCGTCCCTCCAATTACAGCTCTACGATATTTTGGCTCAACCAAAACTTTTATGGGGGTAAAGCCACTGTTAAAGTATGGACCTGCAAGAGAGGCAATAATATAGTGAAGGTAAGATTCGCTTTCATGAACACCTAATGCTGGTTCTGTTGCAATCATAGTTGGCCGAATATACAAAGAGGTATTAGGTTGTCTTGGCACACTTGCATGTTCTAGAGCAACAAACGTTTCTATTGCTTGCGCATGATTAGCAACTGAAAGGGGAGGCATAGCCATGCGTTCTGCCGATTTATTAAACCTGAGCACATTATTTGTATGTCTGAATAGGTTGATATGACCATCTGGTCTTCTATATGCTTTGAGTCCTTCAAAAATTTCTTGGCTATAGTGGAAAACTGAAGTTTCTGGGCCAAGTTTTGGCCAAAGGTTACTCCAAAGGTCAATTGCTGGTTCATGCCAACCTTTATTTTTTATAAATCTTTGTAAGAACATTCTTGGAGCAAAAATAGTGCCAAATTTTACAGTATTTAGATCTGAAGGAATAGTAACTTTTTCAGAAATTGAATGATTTATTTTTATTTTCATAATATGTATACATTAGTATACACTTTTTGGATCAGTTTCGTCGTAGATTTCACCTAATACTTCTTCGATGATATCCTCTAAGGTAACCATGCCAACCAAATCTTCGTTTTTATTTTTTACAATGATTAAGTGAGTGCTGTTTTTGATGAGCATATTATATACATCATGTAATAAGTCTGTTTCATGAGCTACGAGTGGTGGTCGTAATATATCCATCGCAGTAAGGATGGTCCATTTTGTTTTTGGTTGATATAAAATATCGCGCAAGAAAATAAAGCCTATCATTTCGTTTGTTTCATAATGATAAATCGGAATTCTTGAGTAATGTTGTTTGTTCACTGTTTTTACAATTTCGGCTAGAGTTAAATCTGAGCTTACCATTTGCATTTGGCTTTTAGGTGTCATAACTTTTTTGACTTGTGTGTCATCAAGATTGAGAATATTTGTTATCACGTCGCGCTCATATTCAAGTATTTCTCCTTGGTTAAAACTAATACTGGCCATAGAAACCACATCTTCATCAGTAATTTGTGAGCCATCTTGCTTGTTTCTCAAAATATATCTCGGTGCTTTGCTAATTTGTTCAAAAAACCAAACAATAGGAAGTATACTTAACTGAAGGTAATACAATATTCTTGCTGATCTGAGCGCAATTTGTATTGAGTATCGTGTTGCAATTGATTTTGGAACTATGTCGCCAAAAACTAAAAAGATCAGAGTTAAACTTCCAGTGGCTATTCCAATTCCTGTAGAACCAAATAAGTTGGTCATAATGTATGTGACAACTGAAGAGGTACCAATGTTTACTAAGTTATTGTAGATTAAAATTGTAGTGAGCAATCGTTCGGGATTTGATTTTAATTTTGCAATATATTGACTATTTTTGATATTTTTTTTAACTAATGACTTTAATTTAACCTCAGTTAATGAAAAATAAGCAATCTCGCTGGCAGAAAAGAATCCAGAAAAAAAAACGGCAAGTGTAGTCGCAATTATCAAAAGAAAAAACATTTATTGTAGGAGTGGGTACATAGGTATTAGAGAATTTATATTATAACATAAATCTGTGCGGTATGTAAGAGAAATGAGTGCTAGGTCGCCCGCTTGCGGGCGACCTAGATAAAAAACCTCATTTTTTTAGTGGCTCTGGATGGAGCCACGTGTTTGGGATCCATCCCTGGCATTGTGTGTTCTTGACGAGGTAGAGCCCGTTTTTTGGGCCCTCGAGAACTGTTACCTTCCCTGCATTGAGGCGACAATTGTCGCCTTGCATGGAATACCATGCTTCGAGTGTCGAGAAGTCTCGGGGGTTAACTCGATGACTTTCGTGAGTGTAGGCAACTTCGCCTACACTCCATACTTTTGGTATGACTGAAATAATGCATAGCGTTAACGCAATTATCAATCCAATCAAAACGAGAAATCCTTTGCCAGACATAATTGCTCCTTTGAGAAGTTTGCTTTAGCTGAACTAACAATTAGTTACTTGCCAAAGCAAAATGGTTTGAGGTTTTAATTTGCAAGTGATTGCGGGTTCAAGGACGAGCTGTCCTGACACCACTTTCACCCTTTTATTATATCATAATTATTTATATAGGTTTATAAGATGTTTTGTTTGCAAATTCATCAACGCATTGTTTAATTTTGCCTGATACTTTGTTATACTCATCATTCTGTTTCTAACAGTACCATATATTCAGAATTTCTTGAAAAGTAGTGCCGTTTTGCGATTGTATCAAACTAGGCAATAATGGCTAAATTGTCGGTTCTTATTTGAGAGAAACTTTTTTTCCACAATGTGGCCATGCGCCAATTCCACCATTTGCAATTTTATAAGCAGTAGTCCTGATTGCTTCTTCTGCATTGAAACGTAGCTCAGGATTTTCATCAAGTCCCATTGAACGTCGAGTAGATGCCCATGTTGCTGCTGAGTATTGAAAAAGTCCACCATATGTACCACTTTTTGAAAGCGCTGCAGGGTTAAGTCGAGATTCACAGTTCGCGATAATTTTGAGTGTTGCACTACTAATACCATATTGGTTAGCATATGTTTCAAAAAAAACATCAAAATCAGATGGAGCCACGGGAAAAGTTGCTGTAGTAGGTATAACTGAAATTACTGCAGGTTTTGGATTTATTTCAATACTAGCAAGTGCTTCACACATGAGTACGTCAGAAGTAATTGGTTGATTGAGGTTTACACTTGGAATGGCACTAATACTCAATGGCAATACAGATAACAAAAGTGTTGGAATAAAGTTTTTTTTCATATATAGCTATGAATTCGGGAAGGACTTTTTGTTTTGACTTTTATAGAATCAAACAGTGTTATTATATAACAAAGTGCGTGAAAAATAAACATATATAACCTCAATTAGCCTTAGGTATTGTTATTTACAAGAAAATCATCTATGTTTGCTATATTAGTGGAGACCGTTCCAAAACGGTCACCTTTTTTC
>CAZZDG010000030.1:0-10510 GCA_964652415.1 uncultured Pseudomonadales bacterium
ACAAGATTCTGTTAAAAATGCTCCGCTTTAAGCCGTTATTCTAGGAAAGACCCCTAATAATATAATATTTAGAAAAACTCCTGCTGTTACTATTTTGTCAGTGAGGTCAATTTCAAATTGAGTTGGTTGCAGGGATTTAGTTTGATTTGTATTTCCATTTTTAACTTGAGCAAGTATTAAAAATGAAGCTGAGACATAAAAAGCTGGAATAAAGATGTCATTCATTTTGAGTTGTGGTTCTTCAAAAAAAACATGTCTGTGTATACTGATAATTTCTTTTTTTTCACTTAAAAAAAAGATGACAGAAATATTTTTTTTACATTGTCTTTCGTGAGAAAGTTTTTCTAATACATCTTTTGGTTTGAGAATCATTATTAAGAATATAACCGTTGATTCTTACACAAGGTGTAGCGTTTAATTTGAGTTCATCACAAAAATATTTTCTGGTAGTTTGAATTTTTCTATGATTTTTTTGTTTGACTCAGAGTTTTTAACTAATATCAATGCATATCCATCAACATACACTGGAACCCAATTAGAATCTGTGACCCTGTTGAATAAAAATTGTTGAGCCCCATCAATTTGGTCGTGCCGATAGAAAAAAATAACATTTAAATTATATTTATCTGAAACTTTCTGCCAAACAGTTTCGTCGGTAAAAGAAAGCAAAAATTCTTGTGTAAGGAAGTCAGCTGAGTATGCTTCCGGTCGATTATCTATAAATAATTTTTCTTGTGGAAATAGGTTATATGCAAGATAGCCACCAATGTCGTAGTTGTTAAAAACTGGTCCATGTAAATCGTTTTGAATAAAGAAGTGTGCAGCATTTTGAATTCCTGGTGGTAAACCAGTACCAATTTTTTCGATTTGTGGAAGGAAAATTTTTAGTTTTATGATGATAAGTATCAGAATAAAAAAAAGTGTAGAACAGATCATAGTGATAACTGTATTTTGTAATTTTTTTTTGTTTTTATTCCAAATATTTTGCAAAATCGGCACCAAATTAGAAACCAAAAATGGGAGCGCAATTACTGAAAAAAATGGTGTAAGTCTATTAATTTTATTTGTGAATGTTGCAAAAATTACGACCAAAATAAATTGAGCAATTCTTTTGCCATAGTTTTCGTTGCTGTTTTTTTTCTGTAATAGTGAGTAGATCCCAAGCATAAAAGCAAAAAAACTGCATACAATAGCGAAGCCATAGAAAATAACCTGGCTTCCATAGTTGATCATAAAAAATGTTGACTGGTTTTCAGCAACTCGATATGCATAGTTATTAAAAATAGTGAGTGGGGCAAGTAATCCTTTTATTCCATTTGGGTTAAACAATCCAACAGCAAATAAACTAGCAAGTAAACCAAACCAAAATCTTACCAAAGAATCAGAAATAATTATTCTAAATGATTCTGTTATTTTTTTTTGATTTTCAAAAAACAAAACCAACATTCTCTCAAACATAAAATAACCAGCAAGGAGTGGTCCTAAAATAAAAAACAAGTGAGTGTTTGTCCACAGAATTTGTAGAAGCAAAACAAAAAAAACAACCCATTTCTTTTTTCGAATCAGCAAACTACGGAACAAATAATAGTACAAAGAAAAGAGTAGAAGACTCACAGACTCAGGTCTAATTTCAGTTCTATGAGTAAGTAATGGGAGTAATAAAAATCCAACAATTGTCGTAACCCAGACTGCAAACTGTCTTTTTTCTCCTGTTTTTTCTGTGATTTTTGTCGCAGTCGCAAGAATAAAAATAAATGCAAGTATATTGAAAACTGTATTAAACCAAGTGAGAAAATTAAATCCGCCGATTTCATGCAAATAAAAAACGATTACCCCAAATAACCAGTGGTGATTTGTGAATGGAAAATCAGTTTGGGTAAAAGAGTAGTAATTAGTTTTAAAAATTGCCCCGGAGTTGAAAATTCCTGCAATTCCACCTGCAACAATTTCTTGTCCATTCACAATATGCCTGCCTAGATCAGCAGTAAAAAAATTAACATATACCAAGTAAAACAAGCTGAAAAATAAAACCAACAAAATCAGTGGCCAATATGTTTTTATCACATTCATACTATACAATGACGCCTGAGGAACTCCCACTACTAAATTCACAAAGTTTTGGTTAAAATTAGGGTAATTATGTCGCAAGTGCAAGAGGTCAAAGAAGCCATTGATATTGTCGAAGTCATCGGTTCGAGGGTGAGTTTACAACGATCCGGAAAATATTTTAAGGGCAACTGTCCATTTCATTCTGAGCGTAGTCCCTCATTTTTTGTTGATGATGTATTGCAACGCTATAAATGTTTTGGTTGTGGTGAATCCGGGGACGCACTTACATTTCTTGAAAAATTTGAAGGTATGAGCTTTGCAGAAGCCCTTGAAGAATTAGCAAACAAAGCAGGTATTACTTTGCAAAAATTCACGAAGTCAAAAGATGATGCAATTCGCGAACAAATTTTAGAAGTTCTCAGTCTAGCTCGCCAGTACTATCACTATTTGTTGACAGATCATAAGTCGGGTGAGATTGCTAGAGAGTACCTTAGAGAAAGAAAAGTTACCAAAGAATCAATTAATTTATTCCAGATGGGCTATGCGCTTGATCAGTGGGAAGGCTTAGTTACGTATTTGCATAAGAAGAAAAAGTACAGCATAGACTTGTTAGAACAAGCAGGACTTATTATTCAAGGTAGAAATGGCAAATATTATGATCGTTTTAGAAGTCGAATTATTTTTCCACTCAAAGATCACAGGGGCAGAGTTGTGGGTTTTTCTGGTCGCAAAATTGGTGGCGATGAAAAGGATGCGAAGTATATAAATTCTCCAGAGACCATGTTGTATCACAAAAGTAAGATGTTGTTTGGATTCTCTGAGTTACATCAAGAAATTAGAAAAGCTGGATTTATTGTAGTTGTTGAAGGCGAGTTCGACGTTGTGTCTTCAACTCAAGCAAACATGAATGCAGTTGTGGCAATCAAAGGTTCGGCTCTTACAGAAGATCATGCAAAACTACTTGAACGTACTGTGAACAAAGTCTTACTTTCACTAGATACCGATAGCGCAGGTGTTGAAGCGACCAAAAAAGCAATTGTTGCGCTTAAAAAAACTGAGCTTGAGTTACGAGTGATCGTGATTCCTGGCGGTAAAGATCCTGATGATTTAATAAAAACTGATCCAAAATTGTGGAGGCAAGCGGTTAAGGAATCAGTCACTGCCCACGAGTTTTTGATTATGGTTTCATTTAAGCAACATGATGCGCAAACTCCTGAAGGTAAAAATGCAATTATGCGCGAGTTATTACCGGTGCTTGCCGAGATTGAACATGCTGTTGAGCTCGAACATTATTCCAGAGAGGTTGCAGAAAAATTGGGGGTAAAGCTGGAGAGTGTAAAACAAGATATTGAGCAATACAAAAATAAGCTTCGTTTTGGAAATATTAAACCAAAGAAATCAGGGATTGAACAAAGTCAAACTGTGCAGCAGAAGCAAGCAAATGCAAAAAAAGTTGAACTAAAACAAGAAACTATACGAGAGCGTTTGGAAAAATATATTTTATTTTTGTTATTTAAGACAGAAAACAGCAAGATTTTTGAACAAGTTCGTGACTTACATACACATGCAATTGAATTCTTAACTCCCGGGTTGATTCAAATTGTCAGGTTGCTAGATGAACATACTGGCGCGTTTGAGCTAAAGAAGTTTGCCAGCAATTTGCCAGAGGACTTGCAGGAGGTATTATTTGATATTCATGCGAACCAAGATTTTGTAAAAAGTTTGCAAGATATTGATTTAGAGGCTGAGTGGGTGGGAAGTTTGAAAAAGCTAAAAAAATTAATTTTGACTGACAAAAAGCAAAAAATTATTGAGCAAATTTCTCAGCTAGATGAAACGCAAAACCTTTCTCCAGATCAGCAGGCAGAACACGATGAACTACTTCGTGCACTTGCAGACCTCAACCTTGCAGAAAGAAGTTGATATATCTTAGTTTCTATAGTATCGCCTTTCTTGACTTATTATGGGATATTTGATATAGTTGTTTCAATTTATTTACCAATATTGGCAAAGTGAAAGTGAGATATGAATGTAAATCCTGATAAAGGGAATTTTTTTACAAAAGAGAATTTGAAAAGACTAGGATATACAGGTTTGTTTGCAATTGCCTTGATTGCACCTAGTTTTCTTCCAACTCCAGGCAAAGTTAACGAAAACCAAGCTCATGCAGTTGCTGTTCCAACACCCGGTCAAGTTTATGATAAGGGGACACCTGAACCTAAAGAAACGACTGTTCCAGGAACTCCAGTTTTTGTTGAAACACCGGTTGCTGTAGCCAATCCAACTCCTTCATCTCTAAGAAAACCATAAACTGGTTATTAATTTGAATTGTATTTGCCCCAGGCGCGCAAGCTGCCTGGGGCATTTTTGTAGCATTGAGAGCATTTTTCCCTCTTTACAACGATACCCCCAGGGGGTATATTAAAAACTAAGAAATTGAGAGATGTTAGTTAAATATCAGTGATGTTATGACTAGTATCAAAATAGCTCTTAGGTTACAAGCTATTACACACGTCAATTAACTAAAAATATATCTTTGTTCTAACCAAAAACCAATACGCAAAAAATATGCAAAAAGACAAAGTACTCACTCAACTCAAAAGAATTCGCGGACAAATTGATGGTATCATCAAAATGTATGAAGATGAGCGAACCTGTGTAGATATTGTTCGCCAGGTGATTGCTTCTCGTAGCTCTCTTGGACGTGTGGCACGTGAGCTCCTTTCTGGTGAGGCAACAAGGTGTACAAAAGAGCGAAAACCAGAAGAATTAAACGATATATTAAAAGAAATATTTAGGTATTAAAACTGAAAGGAAAAAGGTATGTCTAACGACACAACTCAAACAAAAGTAAAAAAAAGTGCAGCCCACTTGACTCAAGAAGATTTTGAGACAACACTCAAAGCAGCAGGAAGTAAACCAGTTTTGGTAGATTTCTATGCAGAATGGTGTGGCCCATGCAAAATGGCTGCTCCTATTATTGAAGAATTAGTAGAAGAATATGCAGACAAAGCAGTGATCGCAAAGGTTGATGTAGACGCACAAAACCCACTTGCAGGTAAATACGGTGTTATGTCTATTCCAACAGTTATCGTTTTTGTAAATGGTGAAGAGGTTGATAGAAAAATTGGCTTTGCAGGCAAACAAGGGTATGTGCAAATGCTTACTGACGCGATGGAGGGTTAAAAACTAGTAAAGGACACAATGGAAACAGCACAAGTGGTAATAATCGGTTCTGGTCCTGCGGGATATTCTGCAGCTATTTATAATTCTCGAGCAAAATTAGAACCTGTGTTATTCGCAGGTTTTGCAAGCGGTGGGCAGTTGATGAACACCACTGATGTAGAAAACTTCGCCGGATTTCCAGAGGGAATCATGGGTCCTGATCTTATGATTGGCATGCGCGCCCAAGCTGTGAAGTTTGGCACGGTTATCAAAGATGAATACGTAACTGCGGTCGACTTTTCACAACGACCTTTCAAAGTTTGGACCAATTTTCCAAAAGATTTTGATCCACAACAGTTCGGCAAATTATCGCCAAAGGAAATTGTGCAATTTACAGAAAAAGTAAAGGCGGCGGCGGAACCGGCGCACTTGGCAAAGTCTGTTATTATCGCAACCGGTGCTGCCCCTATTACCATGGGTGTAAAAGGTGAACAAGAATTTTGGTCTAGAGGTGTGAGTGCCTGTGCAGTTTGTGATGCGGCGTTTTTTAAAGAAAAAAAGGTGTTCGTTGTTGGCGGTGGAGATTCTGCAATGGAGGACGCGACTGCATTAACAAAATTTGCGAGCGAAGTTCACATTTTGCATCGACGTGATAGTTTTAAAGCGAGCAAAATCATGCAGGAGCGTGTTTTGCACAATCCTAAAATCACTGTTCACTGGAACACAGTTCTTGAAGAAATTATGGGTTCTAAAATTGTTGAAAAAGTTCGAGTTACTGAAAATGGTGAACCAAAAGAATACGATGCTCAAGGTGTGTTCTTAGCAATTGGTCATCGACCAATGAATTTAATTTTTACCAATCAAGTTGAGTTAGATACAAAAGGCTATGTCGTGACACGACAGAGTGCGACAAAACAAGGTGCAGATTTAGCACATAAAGCACTCAATGCAGACGGTCTTGTTACTTACCCAACTATGACTTCTGTTGAGGGAGTTTTTGCTGCTGGTGATGGAGTTGATGTGCGATACAAACAAGCGATTACTGCAGCCGGTCAAGGGTGTAGTGCATCCTTAGATGCAGAGCGTTGGTTAGAAACACAAGAGTAATTATATTGTGGCGCGGTTGCAAAAATGCAAAGCGAAACAAACTAGTACTATATAAAGGAGATCATATGAGCAGTGTTCAGCAAAATAATCCACATCAAAATGCAATCAAGCAACTTGAAGAAGTGGCACAAGTTTTACGTCATTCATATCAAGACACTGAGTCTTTTGATGCGGCAATTGAACGTCTTAAGACTCCTGATCGTGTTATTGAGGGAAAACTCAGGATCAGAATGGATGATGGCAAAACCCAGTCATTCCAAGCCTATCGTTCTCAGCACAATAATGCGGTTGGTCCATATAAAGGTGGCATCCGTTTTCACCCGGGAGTTACCAAAGAAGAAGTCATGGCACTTTCTACTTGGATGACCTGGAAATGTAGTGTGACAGGGATTCCTTATGGTGGGGGAAAAGGTGGGATCATTGTTGATCCTCGAAAATTATCAAAGACTGAGCTTGAGCGACTTTCTAGAGCATATGCTTTGTTTTTAGCTCCACATATCGGACCTTGGGTAGATATTCCAGCTCCAGATGTTAATACTGACGGACAGATTATGGCTTGGATGGTTGATGAATATGAGCAGGCAGCGATCAAACGTTACAAAACTTTAGTGGAAAATCCAATCGCAACTTTTACAGGAAAGCCACTGTTATTGGGTGGATCTAAAGGCAGAACAGAAGCAACCGGATTAGGAGGCTTCTATGTTCTGGAAAATTTAGCACAGAAACTCAAGCTTGATCCTAAAAAAACAACTATAGCTGTGCAAGGATTTGGCAATGTTGGGTATTGGTTTGCATATTTTGCAAGCAAAGCAGGCTACAAGGTTGTGGCACTCTCTGATTCTAGAGGTGCTATTTATGATAAGGCCGGTTTAGATCCAGAAAAAGTACTCGCACATAAAGAGGCGGGTGGAACTGTTGGTTCATATGCAGGTAAACAAATTACTAACTCTGAGTTATTAGAACTTGCTGTAGATATACTTGTTCCAGCAGCACTAGAAAATGTTTTGACAAAAGAAAACGCCAAAAAAGTACAGGCAAAACTAGTTCTTGAAATGGCAAATGGTCCAACAACTCCAGAAGCTGATGAGATTTTGGCTCAAAAGAAAGTTGATGTGATCCCAGATGTTCTTGCAAATGCTGGTGGAGTGACTGTTTCATATTTTGAGTGGGTGCAAAACTTGCACGGATACTATTGGGAAAAAGATTTGGTGCTTGAGCGACTTAAAAATTTGATGGATGAGGCTACAAATAGAATGTGGCAACTCAAACAAGAAAACAAAGTTACTGCTCGAATTGCTACCTATATGAGTGCTGTCAAAAAAGTGGTGGATACCATGCTGTTACGGGGGAATGAAGAGTAACTATTTTACCCCTTTCGCTTATTGACTTTTGCTGTATAATTATAGCCTATCCCAGGCGGAATAGGTCTATTGACAAATTTATAAACGCTTCGGGTATAAAACAGAAATATTTTTATGACTGACGCAAAAAAAACTGTAAAAAAATCTTCAAAAAAAAGTAAGGCAGAAGATGTTGAAGTCGTAGTTGTTGCAACTACGGCAGAAACTGCGACTAATACTGTGACTGACACAACAACTCAGACAGAAGAAAATATTCAATTTGAAGATCAAATTGCTGCAGTAAAGGTGCCAAAAGCACTCACAAACGATATTGAAAAATTGTTTGCTAAAGCAAAATCTCAAGGATTTATTACTCAAGACGATATTTTATCTACCTTTATTGAACCAGAAGATTATGTTCAAGAACTAGACGATTTTTATGGTCAGATTATTCAACACAACATCGACGTTTTTGAATCTGTCAGTGAAGATCCAAAAAAAGATGCTGATGATTCACTAACCCAAGAACTCGAAACCCTTTCTACTTTGACTGATCGTAGTGTGGCTGATCCAGTGAGAATGTATCTCAAAGAAATTGGTCGCATTCCTCTTCTTAACCGTGAAGACGAAATCAGAATTGCCCAGAGAGTTGAAGCTGGTGATTTGCTGGCTAAAAAAGAACTTACCGATGCTAACTTGCGTTTAGTCGTTTCTATCGCAAAAAAATATATTGGTCGTGGTATGACTTTCTTGGATTTAATTCAAGAAGGTAACAAGGGTTTGATTCGTGCAGTTGAAAAATTCGACTGGACAAAAGGTTTTAAATTTTCTACCTACGCAACTTGGTGGATTAGACAGGCAATTACTCGTTCTATCGCCGACCAAGCTCGTACTATTCGCATTCCAGTGCACATGGTCGAGACAATCAACAAACTCATGCGTACGAGTAGACGTTTGATGCAAGATTTAGGTCGTGAACCAAGTCCAGAAGAAATTGGTAAAGAGATGGAGATGGACCCAGATAAGGTTCGCGAAATTCTCAAGATTTCTCAAAATACGACTTCACTTGAATCCCCAGTAGGTGACGGTGATGATGATAGTGTCTTGGGTGACTTTATTTCTGATGATCAACAACTTTCTCCATATGAAGCAACTTCACAGCAAATGTTGCGCGAAAATGTCGAAGAAGTGCTGAGTGCGCTTTCTGACCGTGAAGCAAAAGTACTGCGTATGCGTTTTGGTTTGAATGACAATAAAATGATGACATTAGAAGAAGTTGGTAAGAAATTTGGTGTGACCCGTGAGCGTATACGTCAGATTGAAGCTAAGGCATTACGAAAACTGAAGCATCCAAGCAGACGTAAAAAATTACAGGATTTTTTGGAATAACAGTAGCTATTTCTTTTCGACAGGAAAAAGTGCTGAGTATAGCAAGTCCAACTGCTTTTTTCTGAATTTTCTTTTAACTCTGAGGAGTGCTAGAAATCTTCTGTACAGGCTTCCGACAGCTTTTTTAAATCCAACATATCTCCTAATTGAAGATTCTACAACCATATTTTTGTTGTATTGTACTTTACCTACGAAAGAGAGGCGCGCGGCAAGATCAATATCGTCAAGTCCATCAATAGAAATAATTTGATGATCAAATCTTCCAACTTTTTCAAAAGCTGATTTGAGCATGGCGCAGTTAGCGGTGCTCATTGGGAGGAAACCATTCATGAGATATAAAAATTTATACAAAATGCCGTATGCACCATTCTTAGTCACTTCTTTCCACAGTGGATCAGCATCATAGTGAATTATTTTACCCGCACAAGCAACGACATCATTTTTTTTGAAGTACATATTTATTGCCTTTATCCAGTTTTTTTGAGGCATGCAGTCAGAGTCTGTTGAAGCAACGATTGGTTGTGTTGCGAGGTTAAACCCGGCGTTACGAGCATTGGCAATGCCCTTTTTAGTTTCTGTATAAACGACAAAATCTATGTTTTGTTGTTTAAAGATTGGTTTGTAGGAGTTTGCAATTTTAAGTGTGTCATCAGTAGAATTATGATTTACGAAAACAACCTGTTTTGGTTTTACTGATTGATTGAGAATAGCATTGAGGCAGTTAGCAATGTTGTTTTCTTCGTTGAGTGCGGGAAAGACAACTGAGATTGGTGCAAATTTTTGAATCATGGCTACATTGTAACATTGGCTGGTTTTTTGTTTAGTGGTTGTCTTATCTTTATGGTAGATTTTTTCAGGCGACTTTGTTACAATATGTTTCTGTTAATGATCCCTGATAGCTCAATGGCAGAGCGGCTCGCTGTTAACGAGTAGGTTCTAGGTTCGAGTCCTAGTCAGGGAGCATCGTAGTTCTTACTCGAACTGATCCGAGTGTGATCAGTTCTTTTATCTCTGGATTTAACTCATAACTTACAATTTTTCCATCTTGTACCCAAAATTTGTCAAAGAATATTCGCAGATACTCTCTTTTGAGTGGTTTGTCGGCAACTTTGTAAGATATTCCTATATTTTCTGCTATTTGTAGTAAACCTTCTAATTGTTCTAATCTCTGTTCATAATTAATATCAAGTTTTTCTAATTCACCTTTGACCTTTTTTACTAATGGTTTGTATTTATCAAGTATTCGTACTAATTGTTCGCTAGTAATTATGTGACGAATATATCTATCATCTTCAGCTTCAGAGATGGCTTTTTTATACTTTGCAAGTTCATGCTTGAGTATTTTTTCATTGTCTTCACGACTGTTTCTCGTTTCTTTAAGGATATTTTTTGCAATTTCAAGGATTTCTTGAGTAAATTCTTTAGATATTTGGATTTTTTCGAATAGTTTCTCTATTTTT
>CAZZDG010000031.1:0-10474 GCA_964652415.1 uncultured Pseudomonadales bacterium
TGGTCTTTCAAAGAATATAGCACTTATTATGCCGTTATTCTAGGAAAGACCCTTACCAATTATGTAGGCATCATTAGTAAAAGCTAATCCAAAGAGCATGGCCCCCAAAAATGCAAAAATGTGACCTTTATTTATCTTCAATTTAGATCGGGTGTAGTCAACAGATACAACTCCCAAGAATATTAACAATATTCCAATCATATTATAAACAGAAAGTGTTTCTTTTAAAAAAATTACTGCAGAAGCAACTGACCAAATCAAACCTGATGTAAGTATGATAGATACTTCTGATGCATCAGCCAACTTAAAAGCTTTGAATGTAAATAGGTTTCCCAAACTGTAAAAGAGTGTCATTAAAACAATATTAACCCAAACAGAAGATAAATCAGGAAATTCAAATGTTTTTGTCACTGCAACATATATAAAAAACAAGAAGGCGACTAACAACTGAAAAATAAAACCAAATGCAAAGGGATTACTTCGCTCATCCTTTAAAAGTACTTTTTGAAGCAGTATTGCAAGTGAACCTGTAATAGCACTAATAATAGTGAGTAATATCCAACTCATTTCCTTATTATACTATGAAACAACAACTAGTAATCTTTGTTCAACGTAATTATGGTAGTTATCAAAAATATTTCTAACACACTCCCTTACTCGAACCCATAGATCTTTCTTTTGGAAAACTCCATAACTAGTACCAAACATTTGAACTCTCCATTATAATAAACCTATGACAAAAATAACTTACACTTTTGGTGAGGAATTTGGAACAATATATTGGGCAGCAGCTGAACAATTTAAAGAACTAAAAGGCAAAACATTCCGCCTTGGTGAGATGGAAGCAACACAGATTGAAAAGTTAAATAACCTTTCGATAACAGCAAAAATACTGTTATCTGCAGTTGCTGGCGCAGTTATTCAACATTTAATCGATAATAATGTTAAAACTGAACTAATATTCAATAAAGGTTCTTTCGTTATAGAAAAATAAAGTTCTGACGTCGTCCAACTCCAGGCTCAAGTAAATTCTGGAAGATCAACTCAATTTAATAGAACTTTGTTGAATCACTTACAAACATATCCTGATATTAGTCTAGCTGATGCTTGGGATGACACAGAAGCTCACTTTAGTGAGCAAGCTGGAGTTAGACCACGTCAAAACCCATACAGATAATTTGATGTTAAACAGCTGAATGATTATTCTATACCGTGTTAAAAAAAAGAAAATTATTTAGAGCCTAATATCTCTTCGCTTAAGGTAAGAAGTAGTTAATTTGACTGTTCAGTAGACCTCAACTCACCAGCTCCAGTTACTTCACTGTTAAGCTTCAGATTGGGGTAATTAATATAAACTAACTCAGTTGCACCTGAAAGTTGTACATCAACTATCTCTGTTGCATCAACACGACACTCTGAGGCACCACTTTGTTCAAGATATGCTTGGGTCACATTGAAAGAAGATGCATCTAAAGTACTTGCGCCACTCAACTTACCGGTGATTACAACACCTTTACCTTGTAAATCTAGCTCTGATGCACCACTCATTTCTACTTTTACTTTCTGAATTGAACCATTCAGTCGAACAACCGTAGCGCCAGAAAGATCTAAATTTAGAGATTCTTGTATTATACCTTCACCAGAAAACTCTACACCGCCTGAGAGATTCACCGCTTCAATAGAAGGTGTGATTATATATACAGTAGCAGGTTGAGCCCAGCAGATAAGACACAGTGCCCAGTTTTGGTTTTGATGCATATTGAGTGTTTCACCACTATTAGTAATTTCTAGTTGATCCAAAACTCTTGGAGTAGCTTTAACCTTGATATCAGTTGTATCACCTTGTGTGAGAAAAACTCGCGTATTACCGCTGACAATTATTTTTTTAAAATCACCCACTGTGATACTTTTCTCTATTTGATATTTTTGACCTATTTCTTGTTGTTCCCACCATGAATTTAGTTTAGGCAAATGAGCAGCAGAGGCAGCAGTAAGCGATGTTAAAGAAATCACCCAAAGCATAAACAGAGCCAAACTGAATTTCCAATTAAGAAAGTTCTTTTTAGCTAATAGGGCAGCTCCCCCGATACCTAGAGTGATAATAGGAATTATCACACTAACATGTAAACTAAGAGACAAAAAACGATAATCTCCAAGTAACTCTGACAATGTTACGCCACCAAAAGCAAGATTAGGATTGAGCAGTGACATCAGCAGTGTCGTCAAGAGTGGTAGGGTAGCAATACAAGCAGCCATCACAAAGATGACACCCAATAATTTTACAAGTCCGCTACCAATACTAGGCAAAATTTCTACTGTTCTTTCACCTATTGATCGAGTAAAATGTACACCCTTTTGAGCGACTTGGCCTACCTTGGTATCAGGAAATTCTTTGACTGCCTTGCCTAGATCTTTAATTTTTTTATCGATGCTTTCTAAATTTAAGGGTTCTCCTTCCATCTGCATTTTTTCGGTAGGGGTTTTGGCTTCAGGCATTATAATCAATAGAATAATGTATGCCAAAATACCAAAACCGCCAGAAATAGTAGTAAGAACAAACACTAATCGAAAAAGAACAGGATCAATGCCAAAGTAAACACCTAAACCAGATGCAACACCGCCGATAATTTGATCATCAGGATTTCGGAATAATTTCTTGTTTGGCTTTTGAGTACTTGTGTTCGTTTCTGTTTTTGTCGCAGCTATTTTTTCTTCATCACCAAAATCTTCAACAGTTCCCAATTTAGCAATCAGGTCTTCCACATCAGAGAGCGTAATGACTTGCTTGCTTTTTATCAATTTATTTTGCAGGTGCTCTGCAATACGATTCTCAATATCTTGAACAATTTCTTCAGCGTCTTCTTGGCTGCTGAAGTGTTTTTTTATTGTTGCAAGATAGTTGCTCAGTGTTTTATATGCATCTTCTTCAATATGAAAAAGTGCAGTATTAATAGATAAACTAATAGTTTTTTGCATATTACTTTCTTAATTACTTTCTTAAATTTGTAATGGCTTTATTTAATTCGTCCCATGTTTTTAATAAATATTGTAGTGCGTCATTGCCTTTTTTGGTAATCGCATAATACTTGCGTGGGGGACCGCTTTTGGATTCCTCCCACTTGTACTGTAATAATTCTTCTCTCTTTAAGCGATTAAGTAAAGGATAGAGTGTGCCTTCAACGACTAAGAGGTCGCTTTTGGCAAGCTTTTCTAAAATATCACTTGCGTAGATTGATTTATATTTCGCAATAATGAGTAATACACAAAACTCTAAAATACCTTTACGCATTTGAGCTTGTGTGTTTTCGATTTTTTGTTGTGTGTCAGAGTTCATATAGTGTGTATTATACACTAAGGTACTATGTGTTGCAAGGTAGAAAACTAAACATGGTATTTTGTTTAGTATTTTGTCTGGAATTTTGATAAGATCTAGATAAAGTATTTATTGTAATTCAGTTGCAGGCTCCAAATATGCCCTATGACCCTCAAAATCACCTGGAGCATGTGCAGTTAGTAAACCAACAACAGCATCACTTGCCGTTAAGCCAGGACTACCACTCATTCCAAGTTGAAAAACTTTTTCAAAGTCATCTGGTACTAACAATCTTCTTCCACCACTTGCCATGCTTGCCACACCATTCCTTGATACAGCTTCAACCAAAATTCTTTTGTCTTTTCCAATTGCCACAACCTTAGCCTGTATTTCATAGTATGCCCTTGCAAGACCATGATGACCACAAATCAAAAATGTTTGACCTACAGTAGGCTTTTGTAGCTTAGTATATCCCCTCATACTCACCGTACGTTCGCAAGAAATAGCCAAATCTCTACCAGCAATATATCGAAAAGAAACAGTAACTTTATCACTCCCATCAGGTTTCACAATTGCTGGATTACCTTCTGCTACATGGCCAGCAGTTGCAATAAAATATTGTATTAGAATTGCATTAGCATAATGACCTTCACTATTTCCAGAATCAGCAATTAGTAAATTATGTTCAGATGAATTTCCAAGGGTTCTTCTCATTAAAGATAGATCGTATCAAAAGCAACCACCTTTGTCAAAAAAACTGCGAGGCCACACTTACTTCAATAAAACAGAAGCAATTAGAAAATAAATGAAAATACTAAATAAATCTTGTAGAATCGTTGCAAATGGCCCGCTACCTGAAGCGGGATCTTGCTTGAGTAATGACAAGAAATGAGGAATCGCAATTGCAATAATTGTAGATGAAGCAATTGCCATAAATGTTGACAACCCAATCACCAAACCAAAAAAGAGTGAATTCCAAAACAGTGAAACAATTACAAATACCAATCCTCCACAAATGATACCAATGAGTGTTGTTGTGATAAATTGTTTAATCGAGTATGCAACAATATCTATTTTTGGATGAAAGGCAATATCACGCACAAAAAAAGTTTGCGTTTGTGTTCCAACAGCATCACTAATATATACAATCAACGGAATAAATGCTGCCAAAATCACATTCTCTGCAAGCGTTCCCTCAAAAAAAGCAACTATTTGCGCAGCAAATATACCCCCTAATAAGCCAACAATAATCCAAGGCAGACGAGCAACAAATGCTTTACGAATTCCTTGATCTAGTATAGTGTCAAAAGTTTCTGAATAAGTGATAATACCTGCAGATTGATAGAGTTCTTTTTTATGCTCGTGATACAAAATTGAAAAGATTGTATCGTTAGTAAAAACTCCAATCAATTGATTCATTTCGTTAACAATTGGCACTGCTTTAATATTGTGTCGTACTGCCAAGTGGGCTATTCTTTTTTTACTTGTATGTGCGTGGCTTACAACCAACTTCTTTTTCATTAACTCTGAAATAGCACCTTTTTGACCACCACGAATCAATTCTTTAAATGAGACAACACCGACAAGTTTTTTTTCTGAATCGACTACATAAAAATAATCAATGCTTTCACATTCTTGAGCAAACTGTGGCATTTTATCTAACACACTAGACACAAGTTCATCGCGAAAAATAATCGGAACATTCAGAGTAGCTGTATTTTTAAAAGTTTTTTTATCTGACATAACAAATCAATTATAACCTTTTTCTTATTTCCACAATTACTGATTATAACTGAAATTAACCTCAGACATTGCTGGCTTTTGTACAAGCTCTATAGCTACACACTCATATACACAATCCAAAATACTACAAGTAATCTTTTCTTCCATTTCTGAAGCAACAGCATATTTTTTATTTACTAAAAATAAACTAAAAAAAAGAAGAAAAACTACTAATGAGCGAACAATATTATCCAGTTTAAAAATCATCTTTGGTTTTTTTGCATTCAAATTATCAATTCTTTGATCAATCACTTGATATGAAAATTGAGGAAATACTCCAAAGTTGTTTTCTGCAAGGATTGCTTTCTTTAACGAATTTTTTAAGTATTTTGTAGTACCTTGTTTGCGAGCAGCAAATGTATCAGCAGCCTTTTCAAACTCCAACTTAATCTGAGACTGTAAGTCTTTAAAAACAGGCAAAAAGAATAAAGATGCTGTGACAACTTCAGTTAAGAAAAGAAGTAATGAGTGATAAAATTTTGTGTGATATGTTTCATGTAACACAATAGACTCCAATTCTTGAACAGAAGAAGAACTAATTAGAAATTTTGAAAGCACAATTTTCTTTGCAAAGATGCCAGTTGAAACAGCAAAAAAATCGTTACTATTGCTTATCAAAAAAATTTTTGTATCTAGATCATTTTTTTCTAAAATTCTGAGTAATTTTTTTGGCAACACATTAGAAGATTTATCTTTTATTACATTAGTTTTATTAATTGTCTTTAATACAGTTGCCACTATTTTTAAAAGAGGTACAGTTACAAAAAAAATAAAGAGCATGCTATGAATAATACTTGAATCAACAGCATAGTTATAAACTGCCCTACAACTTGAAATTACTTGCTCAATTTTCATTATCAATTTTGGAAAGTAATTTTTGTTTATGTTCTATTGAGAGACTTTTTGTTTCATCAACAAACGCAACCAATGCCTCTTCTCCAAAGGTATCTACCATTTTTGAAATTGTGTTGTGAACTAAGGAATGAATAAATTTTTCTTTGCACTCTTGTGGTTGGTAAAAAAATGTTTTACCTTTTTTTTCACGAACCAACACACCTTTGCTCGCTAAACGAGACATAACGGTCATTACGGTTGTGTATGCTAACTTTTTTTCCTGGCAAAGCTCCTCAACAACAGAGTAGACTGTTGCTTTTTTTTGCTTCCAGACTACATCCATCACTTGTCTTTCAAGAGGACCCAAACCTTTTTGGTTAATCATACTATTTATTGTAGTAAGTTAGCACTTACTTTGCAAGAAGTAGTATTACTGATGAAAATTATTTATTTACTCGAGAATCGTATTGTAAAGTTTCAGTATCAATTGCAAGATAATCACCCTCTTTAACAAAAATTGGGGCTAACACTTCATACCCAGTTTCTAACACCACTGGTTTTCTAGCAGTCCCCATTGTGTTTCCTGCAACAGCTTCATCAGCTTGAACGACTTTGAGAGTAATTTTTGGTGGAAAACTTGCATCAATTGCTTGTCCCTCATAGAACATAACATGAATTTGTGTATCTGCAGTCAATAACTTTGCTTTCTCACCAATCAACTCTAAAGGAACTTCAACCTGCTCGAAATTTTGACCATTCATAAAGACAGCAGAATCACCATCATTGTATAAAAACTGCATTTTTTGACTTTGAACTTCGACTTCTTCAATTGGCTCAACAGACTTAAAGGTATATTCTTGTGTACTACCAGTTTTAACACTACGAATTTTAGCGCGCATAAACGCTGAACCTTTGCCAGGACTGACAAAATCAGCTCTAGTAACTAGGTGTGGAGTACCCTTAAATAATACGTAAGATCCTTTTCGGATGTTGCCTGCCTTGATAATCATAGGGTCATATTATATCAAAAACATCTTCAACTGGGAAGAGTAGGGTATCTTTAATTGAAGGTACATCCGCAAACAACATCACGAGTCTATCAACACCAACAGCAATACCACCAGTTCTTGGCATGCCTAAATGAAGCGCTTCTATAAAATCTGTATCCATTTTATATTCAACTTTTCCTAATTCTTTTCGATATTTTAGGTCCTCAAGCATGCGAGACTCTTGTTCATTACCATCTGTTAACTCACTAAATGCATTTCCCAATTCAATTCCGGCTAAGTAAAACTCAAATCTTTCTGCAAACCGCGGGTCACTCTCTTTTTTCTTTGACAATGCAGCCTGTGATGCAGGGTAATCATATAAAATTGTTGGTTTATCTTTTCCTAAATATGGTTCTATTTCATTTAATAAAATTTGGTTGTAGGCTTCCTCCCAAGTAGTATTTTCTGCGACATGATAGCCTTTTTCTTTTGCAATTTTTACAATTTTTTGGGCATCTAGCATGTCATCTTTTGAAACATGTGCATATTTTTCAAATGCTTCACTTACAGAAATACGTTCCCAAGGTGTTGAAAGATCATAGGTTTTTCCTTGATATTCAAGTTTGTTTTTACCATCAACATTCAGTCCCAAATTATTCATAATAAATAAAAGTAAATTTTCGCAATCATTCATGACATTTGTGTAATCAGCCTCAACTCGGTACCATTCTAGAATTGTAAATTCAGGGTTATGAAAAGAACTTAATCCTTCGCCGTTCCTAAAACTTTTACAAATCGTAAAAATACTTCCCATCCCAGCTGATAATAGTTTTTTCATCGAAAGCTCAGGACTGGTGAGTAAGTACGCTTTATTATTTTTATATCCGGGTGTTAAAAGCTCAGATTCAAAAACTTCTAAATATGGTTCTGTACCGGGACTTTGTACCAACAATGGAGTATCTACTTCATGAAATCCTTCATTCTTAAAAAAAGCACGAATAGAATCAACCACTTTTTCTCGAATAAAAAATGGTTGAATTAACTCCTTATTCTCACGTAATTTTTTCCAGTTTTTTTGATTTTGCATATTAAAATTTTTGAACTACAAACTCAATTTCACCATCATCAATCATGCAATAACTCCGCTTTTTTTTCTGAAATTCTCCCAAACTAATAAAGTTGTCGTTGATATTTAAATTCGGAACATGACTATGGCCAAAAATAAAAAATTGTCCTTTTACATTTTTTTCTTTACTAAATTTTTTTAGCCCTAAAAATTGTTCTATATTTTTTTTGTTTTCAAAAAATGCATACAATTGCTTAAAACCAATAACCTGATATGCGAAATAATTCATAATCTTATAGAAATATCGCACAAATAAAGGGTTTCTAAAAAAAAACATGTTGTCGTATGCTGGCATGATTAAATGACCATGCGTTACATAAAATTCTTTTTTTCCAGATTTAAACTCATAGTCTTCAACCTGAAGATTTGAAAAAACATTGCACCTTTCATCCATAAACTCTAATTTATCGTGATTACCAACTACATAAACAGTATTCTTCTTTTTTAGCAAAGGAAAAAGTTTTTTCCACTCAGAATTACAAAATGCATCAAAAGATGTTAAATAAGCATCCCAAAAATCCCCATTAATGACAACTTGGTCAGCACTTTTTACTAGTTTTGAGATATAATCAAACAGCTCTGAATCAAACTTATTAGTTAAATGACTATCGCTAAATAATAAGGTTTTCATAAAGTTATATTATAGAGCATTTTATGAATGATACTACAATAAAACTACAAGCATTTTTAAGCCAAGCAGGCATTGCTTCACGACGTAAATGTGAAACACTCATTGCTGAAAGCAAAGTTGTTGTAAATGGAGAAGTTGCACACATTGGACAAAGAATTGATCCTGCAAAAGATACAGTCATTTACAAAGGTGAAACAATTAATTCACATGAAAATAAACGTTACTTTCTTATAGACAAGCCGCTGGGCTATGTTTCTACAACGAATGATGAAATGGGTCGTAGAAATGTCACGCAATTGTTGCCAAAGGAAGTCAAAGAACGATTGTATCCTGTTGGCAGACTTGATATTGATAGTGAAGGATTACTTTTACTCACTAATGATGGTGAACTCGCTCAAAAACTAACCCACCCTAGATATGCTGTCGACAAAACATATCATGTTTTTACAAGAAGAAACCCATCTTTTAATGCAATGATGCATTTACGAAAAGGTGTTAAGTTGAAAGAAGGATATACAAACCCTGCAACTGTAGAACGATTGAGCACAGATGATGAGGGAACATGGATTGAACTCATCATTAATGAAGGCAGAAACCATCAGGTCAAAAGAATGATGGAAAGAGTAGGCTACCCTATTGAAAAACTTGTCAGAATGACCATGGGACCTCTCAATATTGACATGCTTGAAGGTGAAAAAGTAATAGAACTTTCTGAAGAGCAAATCATTGAATTGAAAAGTTTTCTAAAATAGATCTCATTACTTTCTGACCATTACTGGAGGCAATGATTTCATCATCCGGTTAAGTTTTTCTTTAATCAACCTTTTTTCCCTCAGAACATCTTGAACTTCTTTCTGACTATTATGATAAGATGTATTAGTCATATTTCGCAAATGCTGAATTATTTTAATAGGATTAAATCTTGATTCCCGATCTTGATGTGCCAATATGTTAAAGACCTCCTCGTCACTTGCAAAAGACCAATGATTATTTCCACCAAAATCAAAAGTGTCATTAGCAGTTACTACATAGTGACTATTAGGCCTATTTGCTACAATCAGTTCTCCAGATCTTAATTCAATAAACATTTCATAGATCCCACCTCCGATATCTGTTTGTTGAATTGGCATAATACAACATTCATATGCTAGACCCAGATCATCACTCCATCCTCCACGACCATCAGCTTCTAAAGCTAAATAAGGTATTTGTCTGAGCAAAGGTACCAGACGATAATAATATTTTCGAATTTCTGCTGCAACGTTAGAAATTTCTGCATCTGCTTTTTTTATGAGATTATCTGGCCAACCTGTTTCAGTACTTGTAGGTAACTCAGCACTTTTTCTTCTTCTACCTGCCATAAAACTCTCCTGATGTAAATTACAACCTATATACAAATCTCTGTATTAAATCATATCTTTCAATATAATCAAATATAGCATTTGGTCTCCCATATCAATTAACAGTATCAAGAAAAATCTCGCCTAATCGACTTGTTAGGGTCTATTTAAATCGAGGGAATTGAATAAGAGAAGAAATCTGTCTGGCATCGCATCACACTGCTGCTCTCGATTTTGTTCACAGTATGGTTCTGACACCGCAGTTCTGTAAGAAACTGTGCAAGTGCAACCGTCATCATCTTCATATGCAAAGCGTCCAGTTGTTGCATTTAAGAAAACAATCACAACTAACAAAAAGAAACCCAAAGTCAATATCAACTTTTTGATCATAACAAAATTATTTAAGAGACCGTTCCAAAACGGTCACCTTTTTCATATAGTTTAGATTGATAAATAGAT
>CAZZDG010000032.1:0-10293 GCA_964652415.1 uncultured Pseudomonadales bacterium
TACCTCTCATCGTGGTGGTGGGGAAACAAATGATGCAACTATGGTTGATGTTGCTGTCGCAGTTGGGTCCGCATTTATTAAAGTAGGTCCTACAAGAGGTGAAAGAGTTGCAAAATATAATCGTTTGATGGAAATAGAAAGAATTACAAAAAAAAGTAATTAAATACCATAGGGGATCAAATGCCACAAAAAAATCAAAAAGTTGTTTTTATTGTTCTTGACGGATGGGGATTAAACAAAAAATATCCAGGTAATGCAATTGAACTTGCTCATAAACCATTTTTTGACAAATTGTGGCAAACATATCCAATCGCTACGCTTGAAACTTCTGGGGAAACAGTTGGCTTGCCAGAAGGACAGATGGGTACATCTGAGGTGAACCATTTTACCATTGGTGCCGGGAAAGTGATTTTTCAAGACCTAGTGCGGGTTAACAGAGCAATAGATGACAGCACTTTTTTTAAGAATGAGGCGTTTTTGAATTCTTGCAACCATGTTAAAAAACACAATTCAACATTGCATATTTTTGGTTTAGTGAGTGATGGTGGTGTGCATTCACATATAGAACACATTAAGGCTTTAGTGACCACGGCAAAAAAACAAGGGGTTTCTCGACTTTATATTCACGCATTTACAGATGGTAGAGATACAGCTCCAAAGAGTGGACTTAAATTTCTGCATGAGCTTGAAGACCACTTACAAGTTACAGGATTAGGTAAAGTTGTGTCGGTAGTTGGTAGGTATTATGCCATGGATAGAGATAAAAATTGGGATAGAACAAACATGGCTTTTAACTTAATAACACAGGCAGAGGGAGAAGTTTTTACTTCAGCAGAGAAAGCGATTCAGGCAAGTTATAACAAAGAAATAACAGATGAGTTTATAAAGCCTTGTGCAGTTGCTCCAGATACAGGAGAGTCTTATGTAGTGAAAGATACTGATGCGGTTATTTTTGCTAATTTCCGTAATGATCGTCCGAGACAATTAACAGAAGTTTTTTTGAAACATGGGTTTAAAGATTTGCAATTTACCACAATGACACAATACAATCCGTTCTATGATGTTTCAGTAGCTTTTGAACAACAAAAAGTTGATCAATGTGTTGGATCTGTGATTTCTGATGCAAAACTGAAGCAGCTGCGTGTGACCGAAACAGAAAAATTCGCACACATGACTTTCTTTTTGAATTGCAAAAAAGAGGAAGCTTATGAATGTGAAGATCGCGTGATGTTTGACTCTTCTTCTGATATTCCAACTCATGATTATCGACCAGAAATGCGTGCGGTCGATATTGCACAAGAGATCGTAAAGAACATTGAGTTGGAAAAATATGATGCCATTTTTTCAAACTTATGTAATGCAGATATGATAGGACATACTGGAAATATCCCTGCTGCTATTAAAGGTTGTGAGGCAGTAGATGTAGCACTGGCACATATTGTTCCTAATGCTTTAAAGCATGGATATACAGTTATTATTACTGCTGATCACGGGAATGCTGAAGAAATGCTCGATGAAGAAACTGGCGATATGATTACTTGTCATAGTACTAATCCTGTACCATTTATTCTTGTCTCGAAAAAATACACAACGCTCGTCAGAAAATCTGGAACATTGGTTGATATGGCACCTACTATTTTTAAAATTTTGAATTTAGAAAAACCTGAACATATGACAGGTGAGAGCTTTATATAATTATCATTCCATCCCCAAAAGAATAAAATCTATACTCATTTCGGATTGCATGTAGGTATGCTTTTCCAACTATAGTTTGTAAAAAATTTGTGAATTCATATTTTGTATTTGGGGCAGTTACTAATGCGGAAACAAGCATGAGTAATGTTGATTGTGGTAAGTGGAAGTTGGTGATTAATCCATCAACAATTTTGAACTCATATCCTGGGTACATAAATATTTCTGTTTCTCCAGTTTTTGTTTGTATATAAACCTTATTGTTTGCGACTTTTGAGGCTGATTCAAGCACTCGAGAACTAGTAGTTCCTACGCAAATAATTCGGCCACCAGCCTGTTTTGTTTTTGAAATTATTTCTGCAGTTTCTTGAGTAATTTCAAACCATTCTGAGTGCATGTGGTGCTCTAAAATATTTTCAGTTTTAACTGGTAGAAAAGTACCAAGCCCTACGTGCAAGGTAACTTCAGCAATTTTTACTCCTTTGGCAATCAACTTTTTTTCAAGCTCTTTTGTGAAATGTAACCCTGCGGTTGGGGCTGCTGCACTTCCATCGTACTTAGCATAAATTGTCTGGTATTTTTTTCTTATGTCATCACTATCTGCAGTTGTATCAGAAATATATGGGGGCAGGGGAGTGATGCCAATTTTTTCTAAAGTTTCAATAAATTGGGGTCCCATTTGATTAAACTCTATAATGCGTGTGTAGTGTTCTGGTGTGATAGAAAGACAGTTTGCAACTAAAAGAGTAGACTCAAAGAAAATTTTTTGTTCAGGTTTAATTCCAGGTTTTGTTAAGCATTCCCAAGTCTCGGTAGAGTCTGAATGGGCAATTTTTTTGGTCAATAGAATTTCAACTTTGCCACCAGTTTCTTTTTTTCCAAAAATTCGAGCGGGAATAACTTTAGTATTGTTACGAACTAATAAGTCACCAGGTTGCAAATATTCAGCTAAGTTATAAAAATGGTCATCGATAATTTTTCCGGTATGCTTGTTCAAAATGAGCAATTTACTAGAATCACGAGGAACAGCAGGAACTTTAGCAATTCGGTCACCAGGAAGTTCATAGTTAAAATCAGATAGTTGCATAAGTGATGTCTTCAATTTAGAAGTAGTATTATATAATATATTCTCTGGTAAACCAAGAATACTCAGATAAGCGGGTCAAAAAAATGAAACAATTTGAATTTCAGCTACAAAAGAAAAAAGGCGCCATGCGTGCCGGTGTTATTACCACACAGCGTGGTGAGATTAAAACTCCTATTTTTATGCCAGTGGGGACGTTAGCAACGGTGAAAGCTCTAGACTCTCAGGACATTAAAAATCTTGACGCTCAGATAATTCTTTCCAATACTTACCATTTATACTTACGCCCTGGAATGGAAAAGCTCAAAAAAATGGGTGGGGTTCATAAGTTCATGGGCTGGGATAAGCCGATGTTAACTGACTCAGGTGGTTTTCAGGTTTTTTCACTTGGCAGACAACAAATTGTTGGTAAAGCTAGCCCTGGGGAGAAAAATAATTTTGCAGCTAAATCAAATACACGTAAACTTGGGGTAAAAATTACAGAAGAAGGTGCTCAATTTGTTTCACATTTTGATGGCACAAAGCATTTTATGAGTCCTGAGGATTCAATTCAGATTCAAAGAGAAATTGGTGCAGACATTATCATGGCGTTTGATGAGTGTATTTCAGATCATGAAGAAAAAAAATATGTTGAACAATCTATTGCTCGCACTCACCGATGGGCACAACGTTGTTTTGAATATTGGGAACAGCAAAAACGTACCAGTATTTATGGAGATTACCAGGCATTGTTTGGCATTATTCAAGGAGCGATGTTTAGAGACCTACGCGAGGAGTCTGCAAAATTTATCACAAGTCTAGATTTTGATGGTATTGCGTGTGGGGGTGAAACAGTTGGTTACAACATGGAGGGAACAAAAGAATTGATGGGCTGGATTGAAGATATTTTGCCAGAAAATAAACCAAGATATGCGATGGGTTTAGGTCGAGATCCTCAGGATATTGTCGACGCGGTCTTAGCAGGATTTGACATGTTTGATTGTGTGGGGCCAACTCGACTGGCAAGGAATGGCGCGTTGTACTTTGGCAACCTAAATACTCAAGATAAACCATTTTTTGAAAGCTCTTTTAAAAATGGTCGACTCAATATTGGCAATGCGCAATTTGCAACAGATGAAAGTGTAATTCAACCTGGCTGTGATTGTTACACATGTAAAAATGGATATACCAGAGCCTATTTAAACCACTTATATAAAACAAAAGAGCTAACGTTTTATCGCCTTGCATCAATTCATAATGTTCATTTTATGGTGAGTTTGAGTCAGCAGTTGCGTGATTACATCCTTGAAGAGTAGTTTTAATTTCGCATATACTAGGTGTTGATGAGACACAATTCAGAAAAAATAAAGCGAACATCTGATGAAAAAAGATACGCAATTGCTCTTTTTTTCAAGCGAGTGTTTTTTGTTTTTTTGAGTGCTATTGCACTTATTGCTACTTTATATCTTTTCGTTCTTCCTTCGATTCTCATTGGTGAACTCGAGCCAAAAAATATCTTGATCGTTTCTAACAAATTAGATGTTGTCAGCAAAAATATTTATTTTGCACATATTTCTGAAAAAGAATCAAAACATACATTGGTAAGTATCCCTGCGCATCAGACTGTTGTGGTTCCTGGTGGGTATGGAGAGTATCCATTACAATCTGTGTATCAACTTTTATTGATTGATAAAAAAGATTCGCAATTTATAATTTCTGTTTTTTCAGAATTACTTGGTATACCTATTGACGAAGTAATTACAATTGATGAACCATTAGGTGAAATTACTGAATCACAGCTCCCTGGATTTTTTATGAGAAATGTAGTAAATAATATCAGAGTTTTGAATATCGACAAGTTGAAAAGTAGGTTAAAACTACACTATTTAAGCAAAAATTTTTCGTTGACTAGTCTCGAAAAACTAGAGGATTTTCAGCAGACTTCAAAACAATTAGCAACTATTTCTGGTGATTTATATCAGTATTGTTCTGTTGCAGTTGTGAATGCTACAGGTGAAAATGGAGTAGCCAAACAGACTGGTAACATTATCGAGAGTGGTGGCGCGCTCGTTGTTCGCTATGATGATTTACCAAGCCAACAAGAAAAAACGAAAATTTACTTTGGTTTGGATCCCATTGATTGTTCACAACTCGCGCGCTCTATATCTGGAATATTCCGCTATAAACCAGAGATTTTACCTCTAGAAGAGCTAGAAAATGCTCAACAATATAGGGCAAAAGTTATTGTAGTAATCGGGAAGTAGTTGAACCTAAAGTTTTATTCCAGGTCGTCATCTGAATCTATTTGGTCGTCCAAAGTTCGTTCTGTATCTGTATCTGTTTCAACAATTTCAACAGGAATATTCTCTTCAAGAACAATAGCTTCATCTAGGTCGCTCAAAGGATTTAATGACATTTTATTTGGTGGGAATGAATGTGTGCCTATATTTTTCTCGGACTGCACAGTTTCTTTTAAGTATACCTCACAGTTTTTTTGGTTGCACGAACGAACTAGACATTGATATTCATTGCCCGTTGTCATTAATTTTGAGAGTCTAAAAGAAAGGTCTTCTGGAAGTGCGCCAATGTATTTACCATCTATTTCTACAGAGATAAAACGATTTTTGATTTTAAGTTCACATTCTTTCCCAACACTAATACAGTCTAAAATATTCTTTCCTGCCAATCGAAATAGAGAAACAATTCTTGTTTTTCCTGGTTCTTCAATAAAATGACTTTTACTAAATGAAGGAGCCAGGCAAGTTTGATTATTGTGAAGACGCTCTAAATGTTTTTGAGCAATCTTATCATTTCTGTCGAGTTCCAAAACTTGTTTAAAGATTTTTTTAGCTTCAGAAATTTTGTCAACCTGAACGTAGGCGATGCCTAATCTGTTAAGAGCATTTGTGTTTTCTGGAGCAAGTTCGAGAATTTGAAGGTTGTGTGCAATTGCTTGTTCCCAATCTCCGTTTTTAGCGTCTTTAATTGCTAGGTCTCTCAGGTCTGTTTGTGTGCTCATTGTTGTGCTTTTCCTGACTTTTTATATCTCTCTTATTGTCGAGAAAGAATACCTTTGAATGGAGCAGATGTCAACATTCAAAACACCTCGTAATGGTGTATGATATTCTTGGAGGAACTATGTATGTCAGGTCATAGTAAATGGAGTAATATCCAACAAAGAAAAGGCGCAGTTGATGCCAAAAGGGCAAAAGTTTTTTGCGATCTTTCTAAGTTAATTAGAATTGCGGTAAAGCAAGGCTCAAGCGGCGATCCAAAATTCAATCCGGGGCTTCGTGTGATTTTAGAGAAGGCTCGATCAGCAAATATGCCAAACGCAAACGTTGAACGTGCAATACAGCGTGGTTTAGGGAAATCAGCGAGTGGTGCCTCAATTCAAGAAATTATTTATGAAGGTTTTGGACCTGGTGGTGTTGCAATGTTAGCGGTAGCTCATAGCGATAACCCAAATAGAACTGCTGCAGAGGTTAAATTTGCTTTTAGTAGAAATGAAGGTTCACTTGGTGGCCCAGGATGTGCGATGTATATGTTCAAACGTGATGCTGATGGTGGATATGTTTGCACAATGCCAATGGAAATAGATGAAACTACGTATCACTCTCTCATGCATTTAGTAGATGCCATTCAGGCTATAGAAGATATTGAAGATGTTTATTTAGCTACAGAGAGCAGTTATGCGTCGTAGAGAAAAATTTGTTGTTTCATCATTTATTTCTACATTAGGACTCATTGGAGTTCAGTATGTGACTTTAGAAATGCGATATATTGCTATCGCGATTTTTGTCACATTTTCTTATTTGATTTCAACTTGGGCGCTTGCAGATGATTTGCAACAACATGAGAGGTTTACAATCATCCCATTTCCGGCAATTTATGCTGCAGCCGTATCTTTGTTCTACTTTTTACTACCTGAGAGCTTTGTTTCTCAAGCAGCAATCGTTTTATTGTTTGGTGTTGGCATGTATGCGATTTTTTTGACGTCAAACATTTTTTCTGTGGCAAAGGGGAGAACGATACAGCTAGTTCATGCTGCAGGGGCGATTTCTGGGCTTTTCGCGGTGCTTATTTCGTTACTTTTTTCTAATACCGTGTTTTCGTTGCGTTTGCCATTTTACTTAAATACTTTGCTTGTTGGTTTGGTGCATTTTCCTCTGATTTTCATTCTATTATGGTCTGTTAATCTTGAGAATAAAGTTGAAAAAGAAATTGTTGGATTTTCGTTTATTTTGACTTTAGTGTTGATGGAATTAGCACTTGTACTATCGTTTTTTCCGTTGGGTGTTTGGTATTATGCATTATTTATCATGTCCTTTTTCTATATTGGAATTGGCTTGATGCAAAGTTATATTCGTGGAAGATTGTTTGTGAGAACGCTTGTCGAATACTCATTAGTTGCTGCTTTTGTGACAATCGTTTTTTTGGTGGTGGTGCCGTTTAAATAAAGAGAGAACATCCTATAATATTTGAAGGGCAGAACAGGGCATTTTGCCTGGATATCGGAGTATAAAATAGCAGTTATTATATGGTTTTAACTAATGTTGAGTTTGCTTAGTAATTTAACTAAGTAAATTTTTTTTAAAACGTTCAAGATAATTTTCAAAATATTTGTAAATTAAGCAGAGAAGTGGTGTTGCATTTTTTTTGCGACACACCAGGCAGAGAATAGAGAAGTGATATAGTTTGATATATTAGATATTGATATAGTTTGACATAGGGTAGAGTCCCATAATAAATGTGGATAACTTCTAAAAATATAGGACATGAACTATGTATTTTAGCCTGGTGTTTATTAAAAGATGTGATGCAAGAATAATCTTAATTAAACAATTGCTTTGTGCCTAGTGATGAGAGTGTAGTGAGGCCTTCATTTGCAAACAAATTCAATTTTAACCTTAGTACCGTGAAAAGAGGCGTGAAAAGAAGAAAACCCGAATAAGTTTCTTGACGATTATGAGTACAAAAAGTGGCTTACGGCGAGAGACCCAAGAGAGGTCAATTACCATATGCGCAGGTATGTATAAAAAGAGACGAGCAGTAGCTCTATTGGGACAGAGATGTACCATGTATTTCAAAAACTGTATGTACCACAATAGTATTATTCTCTCTCTGGTAGTGGGGGTAAGTTTTCTTGATTTGTATTATGTCGCACAATATTACTTTTACGACATAAACTAAAAATTCTCGATTGGGGTTGGTTTTCATTGTCTCATCTAAATAAATCTATCTACATTTTTATTTTGCACTTATTAATTTTTGTATCAGGATTTTTTTATTTTTTCTTCTCTTCTACTTGCATCCTCAGTACTTTTTTTGTGAATTTTGGCATTTTTAACTTTTCATTCATTATTCTCTATATTTGACATAATTTGATGCCTTTTAAAGTAGTTAAAACAGGTATTTTAATGAGCAATAGTCCATTTCTACAGCAAAAAGCCGTTTTTAGGGCTTTAAAAGGCATTTAGCCTGGTAGAGGTCTGTTTTTACTATAAAAACGTATTTTTTTTAAAGCAACTGAGCTGTTTTGTATTTAGAACAAGTTGCAGACCAAGGTTGTATCGTTTTAAGAAAGCTTTGACTCTGAACTCGCACATGCACAAAATACTTTTTATATTTGGTGAGCTTCTATGCGAAATCTAAGGAGTTGGAATTGTATAAACGGAAAATGATTGACCAGGATGTTGAGTATATTACTACAAAGTTTGCTAAAACAATTCCAACGAATGCAGAGATTCAAGTATCTCTTGGTTTTGTGAATTTTGGTCTTTTGTTGAATTAAAATATTTTTCATGTCGCACAATATTCAATCATTGTGTATACTTGTAATTAGTATTGTTCTTGTTCTTTAACATACCGTGAGTTTGCGCATAGTTCTATTAGCAAATTTGAGTGGGCCCGCAGGAAGCTGATGACTCTCCCCTTTTGCTCCACTCTTTTTTTGTTTTCGTCCTCTTTTCTGAAAACAATATATTCTTTTATATCAAAATATATCAGAATAATACATTAAGAATATATTGATATACCAACCTTTAATTTTTCGAATCATAATTGGCAGAGTAATGATGCGTCTGCTAGAAACTCATAGTATTTTATTGAATAAGTAAACTATATTTTTACAAGAAATAATTGTTGTATGGCACTTTCTACTCATCCCCATAAAGCGCTCCTTACTTTTGTTGAACATCTTGAAGTTGAGCGTAATGTAAGCCGATTAACCATCAGAAATTACTCCCATTATTTACGTCGATTTATTGAGTGGTTTTTAAATGAGGGTTACAAAGATTTAACAGAGTTAGACCAAGATGTGGTGCGTAGTTACCGCGTATATCTATCACGTTATGTTGACGAACTTGGAAGAACTTTGTCAAAGCGAACGCAGAGTTATTACGCTATTGCGCTTCGTTCTTTGTTAAAATTTATGGTAAAAAATGATGCCCCAGTGATGCATCCGGAGAAGATTGATTTGCCAAAAGCTGAGTCAAAACAAATGGAATTTTTGAACATTGAAAGAGTTGAGCGGTTATTAAATCAACCACTACTTTCTGCAAAAAGTGGGTTGCGGGACAAGGCAATTTTGGAAGTTCTGTTTTCTACTGGTTTGCGGGTAAGTGAGTTAGTAGGTTTGAATCGCGACCAAATTGATTTGCAAAAAAGAGAGTTTGGTGTGATTGGAAAAGGCCGCAGGCCACGGGTTGTTTTTCTCAGTGAGCGCGCCGTGTATTGGTTAGAGAAATATATGAATTCTCGAGTTGATAACTGGGATCCTGTATTTATTCGCTATTCTGGCAAGCAAACTGAGTTGTTGGCTGACGGTGAAGAAATGCGACTCACTGCCAGAAGCGTTCAACGCCTGGTGGATACTTGTTGTAGAAAAGCTAAGTTGCCAATCAAGATTAGTCCACATGGGATGCGCCACAGTTTTGCGACAGATTTATTGAGTAATGGAGCTTCTTTAAGGGATGTTCAAGAGATGTTGGGGCATAAAAACATTGCCACGACCCAGATCTATACCCATGTCACCAGGCCTGATTTGAAAAAATCGTACGATAAAAACCATTCTGAGTTGTAATCGGAGTTGTAAATTTAAATATATCAAAATATAAATAAAGCTATAAAACTATAGGATTTTAACCTTAGCAAATCTGGTAGTCCCCTACCCTTTGGCGGGAATTTTTGATGCAATAATATATATTATGAAATATATTGATTCTAAATTATAGGTTGTTGAGGTTTGGGGTTTGCGGGAATATCAGAGGGGGCTATCTTTGTGTAAGTTTTTTTTAATACGCTCTAACTTCATTATTGTCTCTTCTCGAGTTGTTATGTAAAATATTGGATGTATTCATGGGCCTGTAGCGCAGCTGGTTAGCGCGTTTGTATGGCATACAAAAGGTCAGGGGTTCGAATCCCCTCAGGTCCACAATAGCAAATCAATCTAAACATTTCGCTTTTAATATGTCATAATATTTCCTATGACCACAGATAATGAGACAGCATCTTTGACTGAAAATACCCTACTAGAT
>CAZZDG010000033.1:0-10077 GCA_964652415.1 uncultured Pseudomonadales bacterium
ATCTATTTATCAATCTAAACTATATGAAAAAGGTGACCGTTTTGGAACGGTCTCAAACAATGAACGCGGCGGATGGCCTGTGAGCTATCGCTAAGCTACAGTCCCAACCTTTCTAACAATATTCAAGCCATATGCCATGGTGTAAAATCAAGAAATGGACACAATTCAAAATATGGGTAATGTTTCTTTTTTTTCAAAATGTAAAAATTTCTTCCTGAATGTAGTTACTCGGTTGAAAAGTGAGCCTATGCTACTTTTTTTGATTTCAATGCTTCTTATAAATCTTGTTTTGGGCATGATATATCTAGATGTTTTTGAAACCAAACGGTCAAAAGAGCAACAAATACCTACTGCATATAAAAACGTACCGATTTTACGTGTAGTAAATGCATATGTTGGTAGTGGAGCATTGCCATCACAGTTCACGCTGCAGTTTAATGACACTGTTGATATCCATGAATTAGACCATACTGTTGTTTTTTCTCCAAAAGTAGAGGGTAAATGGGAACTTGACGCTGAAGATCCAACAGTTTTTCACTATAAGTTTGACAAAAAATTTAAAGATACTTACTTTTCTGTTCAAGTAAGTAGTGACCTTAGAAGTTTGGATGGTGACAGAATGGACAGAGTTTTTGATCAATACTACACAATTCAAGATAATAATCCATTTTCTCAAGATGCTCGTGTAAAAAGCTTTGCTGCGGGTGAGGCGATTCCTTTTATTTATGATTCTACAGAAGTAACGGTGTATAAATCTGACGCTCAAAAATTATTGAGTTACCTTACGTATACTTTGTCTGCAGACGTAACACGAGGGAGTGTTTATGATGGCACTTTCTTAGAAAATAGCGTTGAGCATGCTGATTCCGATAAGTTGAAAACCCTCAATATTAATATTGAAGAAAAAACACTGATGCTTGATCCAGGTGTTTATTATATTGATGATAATACAGACAAGCCATTTTTTGTAGTTGTTAGTAACTATGGTGCGGTCTTAAGACAAGATGATCAAAAAATTGTGCTCGGTGCGTTCAACTTACAGAGCGGAAGAAAATTAGATGATGCCGTTACTTTTGGTTTATATAATTTGAAGGGAAAAGCAACTTTATTAAAAGATTTTGTTTATACAAATGAAAATAGCACAATCCCATTTGAGTACCCGGCTAGACTTGATGCAATGATTGGCATTTATAAGAATGAGGTCTTTTTTATTCCGGTAGAAGTTCTTACTTCATTTGCTGATATTCAAGTTTCCTCGAATTTAGACACAGATACAAAGATTTTCTTATATACTGATCGACCAATTTACCAACCAGGAGATACTGTTTTTGTGAAAGGTATCGCAAGACAAGATTCTGATGGGTTATATAAACTGCCTACTAAAGGCACAAAAGTGTATGTGCGTTTGAACACATACGGTACTGAACTACCAGAAGAGCAAATAGTTTCAACAGATGAGTATGGTGCGTTTCATACAAACTTTATGATTCCAGAAGAATATAAAGATGAATATTCAGGCGTTTCAGCAAGTACGCGACCATTTGAAGAAAATAATTATTCTTATTTTAGTGCAGACTTTTCTATCCTCAAATATGTTAAGCCTGAGTTTGAAATTAAAACATCTGTAGAAAAAACAGAATATTTGCAGTCGGATAAACTTGCATTTACTGTTTCTGGAAACTATTTTGATGGACAGCCACTGGTAAATAAAGAAATTAATTACGAAATATATTCAGATACATACTACGAGGTTGAAAAAGCTGTATATAACCAGAATTTCAATATTGGCTCTGGTGGAATGTGCGGTGGAGGTAATTTTGGTGATTACTTTGGAAGGCAATATAAAACTGGAACAGTAATTCTTAATAGTGATGGGAAAGCAGTAGTACAAACTGATTGGGATAAAGAATCAACTACAAGTCAAAAAGTTACCTTAGTAGCAAAAATTGTTGATACAAATATAAATGAAATTATTTCTGCCGCAACAACAATTGTTCATTCAGCTGACTTTAATATTTTCTTTATTCCTTCTGCGGATAGATATAGTCAAGGTGAAGAAGTGGTTGTACCGTTTTATGCCGAGAGTCTGAATGGTGAAAAAGTTAAGAATGCAGTGTTCACATACAAACTGGTAAGTTACGATTATAGTGGTAACAATAGAAATGAAACGATCACAACTTCTGGTGAAACAATTACTGATGAAACAGGTAAAGGAATTGTTAAGTTTATATTACCAGAAGATAGCACTTCTAATAATTATAAAGAGTTGCAAGTGAGAGGCGTTGATGCAAAGAATAATTTTGTACAAAATCAAAAGCCAATTACGATTGTTGAGCCTGATACTGAAGGTACTGCGTACAATTCTTATTGGGGGAGAGGTATTTCACAAACGTATCTAAAAATTCATACAAACCAAAACGCATTCAAAGTTGGTGAAACAGTAACTTTAAATATTACTTCGCCAAAAGAGTTAGATGTGTTACTTTCGCTAGAAAGAGGGAGAATTTACAAACCACAGTTGCTCCATCTCAATAGAGGTGAAAACAGTTTTGAATTTCAAGTGGATTCTGATTTGAGCCCATCTATTACTGCAGTGTTTAGTTTTTTCACAGATGGTAGTTACTATACAGAAGGTCTTTCCTTGAATGTCCCAGCAATGCATAAATTATTAACAATAGACTTATCACTTGATAAATCTAAATATACAACAGCAGACAAAAATGCAGAGTTAAAGATTTCAACAAGAGATGCAAACGGGGTTCCTGTGGCAGCCCAAATGTCTGTTGGAATTGTAGATAAAGCAATTTATGCTCTACGCCAAAGTGCAACTCCAAAAATTCACTCCTCATATTACTATTTTAGATCAAGACGTACAAACGCATCCTCATCACTTACCAAACTTGGTATTTTTGAAGGTGGCGGTGGCGGAGGCGGCGGAGGAGAAAGTATGGGGAAAGCTGCAGATGTATTGTATTGGAATCCTACTGTGAAAACAGATATTTCTGGTGAAACTGCACTCTCTATTCCGCTGCTTGGGTATGAAACTACTTGGAAAGTTCAGGTTCTTGGAAGTACATTAGAATCAGAAGTCGGGCAAGCTGACACTGAGTTCATTGTGACTGATATAGAATCACCATAATCAAAATGAATGCAGTTTTTTTGAACTTTAAAAATCAGCTAGCATCAATTCTTACTTTATGTATCACGAGGAAAGAGTTGCAACGATTCTGGACTTTGTTATACAAGTTTTCACTTCGTGGGATGGGGGTTTTAAATGCAGGAAGTGATGACGTTACCGGTGAGTTGTGGTTTATCAACAAACTTGCACAACAGAAACTCGATACTATTTTTGATGTTGGTGCAAATACTGTTGTCTTCGGAGCGGATGTTCTGAATGCTGATGATAGTGAACTCAAAGAAACGCAGCCAACATCAACATTAGCAAGTTTAAATAAAACTGTGATTGAAAATTTACACGGTCAAAAAGCTCAAGGTTTTACTGTTGATTGTGTGACTCTAGATAGTTTCGCAAAAGCGCAAAAAGTAAAGAATATTTCATTGTTAAAAATTGATGTTGAAGGGCTTGAATTAGAAGTTTTAAAGGGTGCCTCAGAATTATTAAAAGATAAAAAAATAGAGCTCATTCAATTTGAATTTAATCAAATGCATGTATTTCAGAGAGTATTTTTTAAGGATATTGTAGATTTATTGAGTGATTATAAGTTATATCGTTTGAGTAAAAATGGATTGTTGCCATTAGGACAATATTCACCGGTGACGCATGAAATTTTTGCATTTCAGAATATTTTGGCAATCAGGAATGATAAAGTTAGCTATTGGGAGGAAATACTAAATGCAACCTAAAAAATGGAAATTACTTTCAAAAAAAGATATGTCACCAAGTAAGTGGTTTCCAATTGAAAATAGGGTATACGAACTACCAAATGGTAAAATAGTTGACGATTTTACGGTTACAACTTTGGCTGATGTTGCGATGATTGTACCAATTACAAAAGATAAAAAAGTGGTACTGGTGAACCAATATAAACCAGGAATTGATGAAGTAATTTTACAATTTGCTGCGGGTAGAATTGAACCCAACCACACAAACATGGATGAAACAGCTCAACACGAACTAGAGGAAGAGACAGGAATAAAAGTTGGTCTTAGCCAACTAACTCAGTTTGCAAGATTTTCTGGGTTTTCAACAAAAGCAACAGAACTAGTTTTTGCATATTTAGCCGTAGACTGCGAATTCAATTCTCAACAGAATTTTGATCCCAATGAGGATATTGAAGTTGTACAACTGAGTTTTGATGAGATGGATAGAATGGTAGAGTCAAATGAAATTTGGTGTTGTCAGACTGTTGCTTGCTGGGATTTAGCTAAGAAGAAATTTCCTGAAATTTTTAAGCAGTGATCACTATTTCTTTTCTAAAATAAAAATGAGGTTGTTTGGTTGTCTAAGTTTAAAAAGTGAGTTTATTATTTTTTTGAACTTGTATTGAGATCTAAAAGCCGTAAGTGGAATGATTTTTTTAATTTGAAATCCACAAACTTGTGTTTCAAAACTAAGCAGTGATTTTGAGTAAACGCGAACATGCGAGTTTGGGTTTATTGGTATCATTTCTTCTAAACCCTCGTTAACAGGAACACTAATGATGACTTTTCCACCAGGTTTTGTAACTTTATATAGCTCCCTTAGTACAGAAAAAGTTTGTGTAGGTTGTATATGCTCAAGAACCTCTAATAAGCAAACAACATCAAAAGTATTTTTAGCAAAAGGTAACGGTACTATCTCAGTTTTGATAAACTTAAATCGTGGAAATTCTTCCTGTAGTTTGCTCAAAGTTTTTTGTGTAAAGTCTGTACCAATCCAATCAACATTTTTTTTAATTTTTTGTGTAACGATTTTTTCTAACTGCCCACTACCTGCGCCAACATTAAGAACTGCACAGGCGGTATTGGTGCAGTTATTTTGAATTTCATTTGCAACAATAGTATTGCGATCAGTTGTCATGAAAAATAAGTCAGTATCAGTTTCATTTTCAAATTTTTCATCCCAAAATTCTGGGGAATTTGAATCAGTGATTTCTGGTAATGTATGAAGATATGTGGCAAGCAACTGAGTATATTTTTTTTGAGATAAAAGTTTTTTTCTGAGTCTCTCAGTGTCAAAACCAGTTTCTGGAGAAAATGCTTGTAAAATTTTCATACTGGCGATTTATACACTTACCAAATCCTATGCGCAACCATGAAACAGTCGGTGTATGTAAGTTTTAAATTATTTTCTTGTGCAAACTTTACAAGTTCATCAGATTCTGCTCCTGGTTGCAACCAAACATCAGTGATACCAAGAGCAACTGCCTTTTGTAGAACTGATAAACCAATATCTGGTGGTACAACAATGAGAAGTAGCTCAGGTTTTGTTGGCAACTCATCTAGGGAAGTAAATATTTCTTGTCCGAGCATTTTTCCGCCTTTTGGATTTACTCCTACAACGTTAAATCTCGCAGCTAGAAGATCGCGAAAAATTATATGTCCATATTTTTCAGGGTTTGTTGACACGCCAATTACGGCAATTTTTGTGTTTTGGTTGTATTGCATGTTAACAGTATACAATAGGATAAAGACTTTGAGTAATGCTGTGAGGCTGTTATAGTAGTGAGTGATTATGGACAGAGAATTCTCTACACCAATGATGGTCCAGTATATGGAAGTGAGGCGACAGTACCCTGATTGTGTGCTTTTTTTTCGTTTGGGAGATTTTTACGAACTTTTTTTAGATGATGCTTTGCTTGGTGCAAAAGTTTTAAATATAACATTAACGGCTCGACCAAGAGGTAAAGATGGTGATGTTCCCATGGCTGGAGTTCCGTACCATGCTGCTGAACATTATTTAGCAAAATTTGTGAAAGCTGGGTATAAAGTTGCAATCTGTGAGCAAATTACTGAACCTGATAAAAAAGGAATTGTCGAACGTGCTGTTGTACGAATTGTTACTCCAGGAACTGTTTTGAACGAAAACTCCTTAACACAAAAAGAGAACAATCATATTGTGAGTATTAGCAAAGTTGTTGAAAAAAATGGAGTTTTATTTGGAGTTGCGTTCGCTGATATTTCAACGGGTATCTTCTCTACAACTCAAATTATGGCTCAAGATAGTACAGAATTTGAACAACTATTGTTAACTGAGCTACTCAGATTTCAACCAAGTGAATGCATTCTCTCTTCTGCTTTGTACTCAGATACAAAATTGCTTGGATTATTACAAAGAGTTGCACAAATGAATACTTTTCGTTTTGAGGATTGGGAACAATTTGAAAGTGACGCTAAAAAATATATCAAAAATCATTTTGAGGTACAGAGTCTACGAGGGTTTGGGATTGAAACTAAAGAACAGGCAACGATCGCAAGCGCTGCATTATTAGGTTATTTAAACCACACACAACAGCAAACAATTTCTCATATCAAAAAAATTGTCGCATACAAACCTCATGACTTTTTAATTTTAGATCGATCGACAATTGTGAATCTTGAGTTGTTTGAGACTATTCGGGAAGGTGAAAAAATGGGTCATTGTTGAATGTGATTGATCATACTGTAAGTGCGAGTGGAGGCAGATTATTAAAAAAATGGTTACTACACCCACTCAAAAGTAAAACAGAAATAGATAAACGGTTAACCTTTGTTGATGAGTTGTTATTTAATAGAAATGTGCGATCTCGGATTATTGCTATTCTAGGTCAGATGTATGACATAGAACGCATAGTAGCGAAACTTTCTGTTGGTTTGGCAAATCCTGGAGATGTTGTTAATCTAAAAATTTCACTCCAAAAGGTTTTGCAAGTTAAAGCTGAAATTTCTGCATTGAAAAATACATTGACGGTTGAGTTAGTAACTGAGATCACTGCTGAGATTGATGAAGTAATTACTATTATAGAAAAAAGAATTTTAGATGCGCCAAAAATTGATGTCAGAAGTGGTGGAATTATTCGTGAAGGGATTGATGCTCGTTTGGATGAGTTGCGCAAAATTTCTGGTGGGGGAAAATCATGGGTGAAAGAATTCGAGTTGAAAGAAAAAAATAGAACTGGAATTGCATCACTGAAAGTTAAGTATAATAAAGTGTTTGGGTATTACATTGAAGTAAGTAACTCTAATTTGCAAAGTGTTCCCGTTGATTATTATAGAAAGCAAACGTTGGTAAATGCAGAGAGATTTATTACTGATGATTTAAAAAGATATGAAGATTTAATTTTAAATGCAGAAGAAGAAATTGGCGAGTTGGAATACAAGTTGTTTTTGAGTACAGTTGCAGAAATTGTGAAGCATACTGAGGCGCTGCAGAATGCAGCGCAAGCGGTTGCAACTGTTGATGTTTTATCGTCCTTTGCAATTTTAGCGCAAAAGGAAAATTATGTGCGACCTGAGCTTATTACTACAGGGGAAATTTTGATAATAAAAGGTAGACATCCAGTAGTTGAAAAAGTACTAGAAGACACACAATTTGTGCCCAACGATACTGTAATTAACAATTCTGATCACCAGCTCCTCCTCATTACTGGTCCAAATATGGCTGGTAAATCTGTATTTATGCGCCAAACAGCATTAATAGTTTTATTGGCACACATTGGTTGTTTTGTTCCTGCCCAGTCTGCAAAAATTAGCTTAGTTGATAGAATTTTTGTGAGAAGTGGTGCCTCGGACATTATTGCCAGCGGTCTTTCAACTTTTATGGTTGAAATGGTAGAAACTGCTCATATTTTAAATCATGCAACTAAAAATAGTTTGATCATCATGGATGAAATCGGTCGTGGGACAAGTACGTATGACGGTATCAGTATCGCGTGGGCAGTAGCTGAATATTTAGTAACAAGTGAACAATCAGCAAAAACTTTATTTGCAACACATTATCATGAGTTACAAAAATTAGCTGAAGTGTATCCTAAAAGAATTAAAAACTATCAAGTTGCAATCGAAAATAATGATGGTGAGCCAGTTTTTCTGCATAAAGTAATAGAAGGTGGTGCATCACATAGTTTTGGAGTTGCAGTTGCAAAGTTGGCTGGGGTTCCAAAAGTTGTAACACAAAAAGCTGTAGAAATTTTGCATAACTTAGAGCAGAAAGTATTTCATAACTCAGATTTTTCAAATAAGCAGAAAACTAGCAAAGAGAAAATAGTTCAGCAGTTACAAAAAATTGATTTAGAAAATACAACACCAGTACAAGCATTACAATTATTAGTTGAGTTACAAAAGCAAGCTAAAAATGAAAAAGAAAAATGAATATAATTAAGAAATTACCACAAGCTGTGATAACGCAAATTGCTGCAGGGCAAGTAGTTGAACGACCAGCTTCTGTGGTGAAGGAGTTGCTCGAGAACTCATTGGATGCTGATGCAAAACGTATAGTTATTGAACTTGAATCAGCAGGAAAGAAAAAAATAGTAGTAACAGATGATGGTTTTGGAATGTCGGAAGCTGACTTGCAAAACAGTTTTTTACACCACACTACGAGCAAAGTTTTTTCTACAGAAGATTTAGTGGCAATAGAGACTTTAGGTTTTAGGGGTGAAGCACTTTCGAGCATTGTCTCAGTTGCACAAGTCAGGATTGAAACAAAACAAGAATCAGGATTAGCAGGAAAATTTGTTGAGATAGAAAAAGGTACTGTAGAAAAAACTGGTTCAATAGGTATGCCAACGGGAACACGTATTACTGTTTCAGGATTGTTTAGTAGTCATCCAGCTCGTAAAAAGTTTTTGAAATCTGATGCAACAGAGTTGTCATACATTCTACAGATTGTGACTGCTGTTGCTTTGGCTCACTCGCAAATTGCAGTTACTGTTATTCATAATAAAAAAATAGTGTTTGAGTTGACTGCGAATCAAACAGTTACAGAGCGTGCAACTCAACTATTATCGCAGCATGTGGTAGATAATTTGTTACCATTTTCGCTACATGCTGATCATTTTCAGGTAACTGGTTTTCTGGGTAAGCCACAAATCGCGGTTCAATCTAAACTACGTCAGTTTGTGTTCGTGAATGGCAGAAGTGTATTTAGTAAAGAAATTTCACAGAAATTGAAAGAAGTTTTTTCTACTTTATTAGAGCCAAGAAGTTATCCAACTTTCCTTTTGTATATTACTTTGGCTCCAGAACTTATAGATGTTAATGTTGATCCACAAAAGACTCGAGTCAAGTTTTTAATTGAAAGAGAAATTTTGCAGAATATTGAAAAGAATGCTTTGCAAGTTTTGGAAAGTGCCAACCTAACCTATGCGCAAAGAGGTAGTAACGGGTTCTATGAAGAATACATGATGGATCCTGGAATTGCTCGTGCAGTAAAAAGTGAGAGTGATGGCTGGAATATTAAAGATGTAGAGCTGATTAAGGGTACTGAAGTGTTACAGGTACACAATTTATATTTAGTTGCGCAGACCAAAAGAGGTATGTTAATTGTTGATCAGCACGCTGCACATGAGCGAATTTTGTATCAGGAATTCTTAGAAAATTTTCAAAAGAAAAGAAATGAAGTAATTGCTTTAAAGAAAGTGAGTGTATTCGATTTGCCGGCAGCTGAGTCTGAGCTATTAAAAGATCAGTTAGTATTTTTTGAAAAATTAGGATTTAAAATTACAGCGGATAAAGCAGGTTTTGTACTTTCTCAAATTCCAAAAGTGTTTGAGACAAGAAATACGAAAAAATTGATTCAAGAATTGTTGCATGATTATGTTGAGAATAATGGCATAAGAAATCTAGATGTTGGTACTCACAGAACTCTCGCATATCTAGCTTGTAGAACGGCAATTAAGGCTGGTGAAAAATTGACTCAGAAAGAAAGAAAACGATTGATTGAAAAACTACTACAAACAAAGGGCAAATATACATGCCCACATGGGCGGCCAGTTGAGGTTGAGATGGATTTGAAATATCTGGACCAGACGTTTAAGAGGATTAAATAATTCCACCCTCATGAAAAGAGTAATATGCTTTTTTTGTTATTATTAAGTGATCTAATAAGGGTCTTTCCTAGAATAACGGCATAATAAGTGCTATATTCTTTGAAAGACC
>CAZZDG010000034.1:0-9986 GCA_964652415.1 uncultured Pseudomonadales bacterium
GAAACTAAAAATGTCATGTAACACTTGTGTCACTGCAACAACTCCAGCTACACAAATGAAAGATTTTGCATCTGCGAATATTTTTACTTGGTGTACAAACTGTGGCAACTACGGCATTAACGCTGCAGTTAGACGTGCTTTAGTTGAGCTCAATATCAAACCATGCGAGACAATTACTTGTTTCGATATTGGATGTAACGGGAATGGTGCAGACAAAATTGGTGGATACACTTTCCATGGACTACATGGGCGAGTAATTCCGGTTGCATGTGGCATTTCTTTAGCAAATACTGAAAACAAAGTTATTGCCTTTGGTGGTGATGGTGGGACGCTTGGAGAAGGCGTTGGGCATTTAGTACATGGTATTCGTGGCAACTACAATATCACTTTTATCTTGCATAATAACTTGAATTACGGATTAACAAAAGGGCAAGCTTCTCCAACAACTAAAAAAGAAATGAAGATGGATTCTTCACCAGAAGGTCCTACTTCTGATCAACTGCATCCCGTGAGGTTTGCGTTAGCTTTGGAATCTACTTTTGTAGCAAGAACTTTTTCTGGTGACGTGCACCATATGACAAAAACTTTTTCCCAAGCTATCAAGCACCAGGGTTTTAGTTTTGTTGAAGTGATGCAAAGTTGTCCAACATATAATAAAGAAACTCCACATGAATGGTATCAACAAAGGGTTTTTGATATTTCAACTCTACCTGATTACAATTCTGCTGATCGTACCCAAGCATTTCAAATTGGTGAGGACAGAGAGAATAAGATAGCAATTGGAGTTTTATATCAGGATAAAAATAGTATTCCTCAAGAGAAAAGACAATACAATAGAATTGAAATCAAAACCCAATTAATTGAAGAGACGGAACAGTACCCGATTACTGATTTGCTTCAAGCTTTTAAATAATAGTCTTATGTAGAAGCATGACTTTAGACGTAATTGAAAAATATCGTGTAGATTAGGTTCTTTTGTAATTCGGGTTTTTATAGTATTGTATTCCAAGGAGTTTTTGATTTTTATGCCAGATAAGTTTACTGCCTTTTGGGTGTCCCATTCATCTATTAGTGATTTTTTAAAATGTCCTCGAGCGTATTATCTAAAAAATATATATAAAGATCCAGAATCCGGGAGGAAATTTCAAATCACTTCTGCCCCTTTGTCTCTTGGTTCTGCAGTTCACGAAGTAGTAGAAGCACTCAGCGAAATTACTACTCAAGACAGATTCAAACAACCATTACTAGAAAAATTTGAAGATGCTTGGAAAAAATATAGCGGTAAAATGGGTGGTTTTTTGAGTTCAAACCACGAGGAAGAATATAAAAAGCATGGTAGAGATATGATTCGTAGGATCATTAATAACCCTGGTCCACTTAAAAACCTGTCTGTTAAGTTAAAAGGTGATTTGCCACAATATTGGCTCTCTGAAGCTGACGAAATTATTTTGTGTGGCAAAATTGACTGGTTAGAGTATTTGCCCGCCACTGATTGCGTGCATGTGATTGATTTCAAAACTTCAAAACAAGAAGAAGACAAAAATTCGTTGCAATTGCCCATCTATCACTTATTGGTAAAAAACACCCAGAAGAGGCGAGTAAGCAAAGCAAGCTATTGGTATTTACGATTGAGTGATGAGTTGGTAGAAAAAGAGTTGCCTGATTTGGAAGAAGCGCATCAAACTATCATGAATATTGCTAAAAAAATGAAGACTGCCAAAAAACTAGGTGTGTTTAAATGCCCAAATGGTGAAGGTGGATGTTTTGCGTGCAAACCTTTAGAAAAGGTTTTACGTGGAGAAGCCCAACTTGTTGGAGTTGGAAGTTACAATAGAGATATTTATATATTGTCTGATGTTTCAAGTGATGTAGACACTGATAGCGAAATTCTTTAAAACCAATCGTTGACACCTTACACTTTGAAGTATATTTTGGTTGTTGTACCTGCCCCAAATTACAAAGAAAATTTTTTCTATGGGTGTTGAAAAGCAACGTACTCTTTTAATAAAGGATGTCTTACAATTTACTGGAAAATTATCAGCAGCACTCATACTTCTCTATTCTGTTTCTCTTTTTGCTTTTAATCATAATCAGGTTGAGGCAATTAAAGAAAGAGATAGAGGTAGATGTCAATATCCTGGATGTAAAAATAAAACAAAATATAATGTTGAGGTACATCATATTATTCCTCAAGGTTATTCATTTAAGATAAATAATATGCGCCCGGACACGCCATTTAATGCTGTTTGTTTATGTGAAGAACATCACGTGGGGTATCCAAAAGATGGAAGGAAGCAACAGTCTGGTATGATCTGGGATCCAATTCACCCAGATACTTATTTTGTTCATCTTGTATTGGCAGGCAAATTTGACTTACTTCCTGAGAGAATCAAAGTAAAAATTAATGCAGATTTTCCTGGTTTGTATGAGTATTACAGGGATGTGAGTGTTACTGCCAAAAGACAAAAGCTTGACTACCAAGTAATGTATGACGAGGTAATGAGAAAATGGCGTTCAGATAGATTGGATAATAAAGAAGTATATTGGAATACAACTCATGATGCTGATTTACATATTGCGGCAATTAATTCGACAATTACAGCCATAAGGCGTGGTTGGAGGTTTCCACTACGTACTTTGGGCGGCAATGTAAAACCCGAGAATCGGGGGATGTATGCATGGGATAACTTAGTTTCTCTATCAATAGAGAGATATATAAAAAAACTTAGATTCGAAGAATTGGCTACTATTTATAAAGAAATGAAATCAACCGAAAATGAGTCACGAATTGTATACTACTACAGAATATATACTCCAGCATTGGAACATTTGCAGACTAGAGCTGATATGGCTGGTGTTTTGAATAATTATTTAATGTCTTTATCAAATGAAAAGTTAGATTCTTTGGTTAAAAAATTTGATAAAGTAAAAGAAAGTGAAGATGCATATACGATTTTGTACAATGATTTTTACTTGCCTGCTATATCAAAACGGCGACCAGTTTCTGGTGGTTTGAGAAAGACTGCTTAGTTTTTTATTGTATACTTGTTTATATGACAAACACTGAGCTAGAAGAAAAAATCCAGCAGTTAACAAAACAAGTCAAACTTCAAAATTCATATAAAAGAAATTTTACCGTAGGTGTGGTTAGAGGTTTTGGCAGTGCATTAGGAGCAACAGTTGTTTTTGGGTTGGTCTTAGCTTTTGTTTTTCAGATTATTCGTTCGATTGATTATGTTCCAGTTTTAAATAATATTCTTAACTCCCAAGCCATTGAAGAGTTGATACGAAAATTTACACAACAGGGGTAGTATGATTTTAAAAGAATTTGAAGGCAAGCAGTTGTTAGAGTCCGCAGGATTGTTTATTCCAAAAAGCATTTTAGTTCAAAGTGACGCAGTTATAGAAGCTTTAAGTAAAGCAAAAGATTTTGTATTTCCGGTCTATATAAAAGCTCAAGTTTTTCATGGAAATAGGGAGTTGCAAGGTCTTATACTCAGAGTAACTACCAGCTCTGAACTTGAAGCAAAAATCTCTGAACTATTTAGTAAAGTTGATCAATACGGTCAAAACATTACTCATGTTTTGGTTGAGGAATCAGTTGTTTTTACAGAACAATTTTATGTGAGTATTGCTTATAGCACCACAACTCGAACTCCAGTTATTCAGTTTAGTAGGTCGGGGGGAACTGGGATGGATGATCGGGGTGATTCTGTGAGTTTGTTCCAGGCTTCACTCAAAAGTGGGGTAATAGAGTTCCCAGAATGTCCAGAATTATTGCCAACTCTACAAAATTTGTTTACTCTTTTTGCTCAGAATGATGCTAGTTTGGTAGAGATAAATCCGTTAGTAAAAACTGAGAATGGTTTTGTGTGTCTTGATGCCAAAATTGAGCTAGAAGACACAGCAAAGTTTAGACATCAAGAATGGGAGCAGTATGGAGAGCGTTCAGCAATTGCTAAACCTCCAACTGCAATAGAAAGAAAAGCCCGAGAAATTAGTCGGTCTGACACAAAAGGTGTGGCGGGAGAGAGCTTTTTTGAATTTCCTGGCGGAAATATTGGGGTGATGGCTTCAGGTGGAGGTGCATCAACCCTAGCAATGGATGCACTTATGGCAGAAGGGTTAAAACCTGCTAACTATACAGAATATTCTGGTAATCCTACAAAAGAAAAAGTGTATGAATTAACAAAATTGGTTTTGTCTTTGCCCCACTTGGATGCCTTATATGTAGTGGGAAGCAATGCTAATTTTACCGATATTTATGAAACTTTGAGTGGAGTCGTTGATGGGTTAGCTGATATAGATTTGCCAGATGGTTTTAGAGTATTGATTAGGCGTGGAGGGCCAAGATGGCAAGAAGCTTTTGAGATGGTGCAAGGCCGATTAGTAGAAAAAGAAAAACAATCTGGTAAGAAAATTCAGCTCAAGCTATTTGGTCCTGATTTTTCAATTGTAAAAACAGCTCGAGAACTCAAGCAGATGTTTGATTTGGAAAAATAACTATGGCAATTTTAATTGATACAAACACAAATTATTTAGTTCAAGGAATCACAGGAAAAGAAGGTTTACGCGCTGTGACTGGAATGGTTGCGTTGGGAGCACATGTGAGTGCAGGCGTTACTCCAGGAAAAGGTGACCAAGTAGTTTCTGGATTGATTGGCCTAGATGGTACAGAAGTTAAGCCAATTCCTGTGTATGAAACAGTTGCGCAAGCGTTAGAGAAACATCCAAAAATAAATGCTACTTCTATTTATGCTCCACCAAGGTTTGTTTTGAATGCTGCGAAAGAAGCGATTACTGCAGGCATTCCATTAATTCATGTGATTGCTGAGAATGTGCCAACAAGAGATACGGTTGAGATTTTGGAACTAGTTGGAGAAAAATCAAAAGAGTTAGGCAAAAAAATAGTCGTTCTAGGACCAAGTTCCGTTGGTGCCATGAGTCCAGGGAAATCAGTGGTGGGTTCGTTTGGTGGTGGCAGAGATGAGTTGTTGTTAACGCCTTTTTCAGCAGAGGTCAAGGTTGGAGCAAAAAAGGGTGGTGTAGCTGTTTTTACAAAAAGTGGTGGTATGTCGCTTACAATTGCTAACATGCTTTCCCATGCAGGGATTGCTTTAAGTACTGTAATTGGTTTGGGTGGCGACAAAATTTCTTGTACAACGTATGCAGATTTACTTGATTTAATTGCAAATGACAAAGAAACATGGGCTGTGGTTGTTATTGGTGAAATTGGAGGAAGTTATGAAGAGGACTTTGCCCAAAAAATTGCTGATACAAGATTTGCAAAACCAGTTGTCGCATTTATTTCTGGTAAGTTTGCAGAAAATCTCCCAACAGGTGTTGCATTTGGTCATGCAGGAGCAATTGTAAGTAAAGAGTTTGGCACCAGAGCCGGCAAAATTGTCGCACTAGAAAAAGTTGGAGCCTTGATTGCTGATAATCCAGAAGATATAGTAGAGTTACTCAAAAAAGTAGATACACACTATGCCAAGTGATTTAAAGTTCGTTACCGCGATTAGTGGTCAGACAACAAAAGGTCTGATGTTACGCAATATGCCACTACTTGATTTGGTTTCTGAAGCTGATTTTGTGAGTACTTTGTATTTATCCATTACAGGCAAGAAACCAAAAAAAAACGAGAGAAAAATTTTGAATGCAATTTTAGTTGCGAGTATTGATCATGGCATTAATCCTGCGAGTGGATTTGTACCTCGGGTTGTTGCATCTTCTGGTAATGACATTCTCACCTGTATGGCCAGTGCATTATTAGCTCTTGGACCGTATCACGGTGGGGCAATTACCAATGCAATGCAGGTTTTTGCAGGAATTGCTGGTGATGGTGATAATATTGAGCTGGCTTGTGAGCGGTTAATAGACACTTATCGATTAGAAAAAAAGCGAGTTCCTGGATTCGGGCATCCAAAATACAAAACAGTTGATCCGCGTGCTAAAGTTTTGTTTGAAATCGCTCGAAAAGAAGAGTTAGCTATTGATTTTATGAATATTGCTAAGCAATTAGAACATAGCTTAGAAGAAAAATTGAATAAAAAATTGATTCTCAATATTGATGGTGCCATCGCAGCACTACTCCTAACTCTAGGGGTGGACCCAATTGCCGGAAATGCAATTTTTGGTTTGGCGCGTGCAGCCGGCAGTATTGCTCACATTGTTGAAGAACAAAGAAGTGGCAATTGGGTGAGAAGAATTAACGATAATGATGTTGAGTATGCGCCAGAATAAGATGAGTATTTATCTGGCTAAACGTAACATTCTATGATAGTATTTTAAGATAAAAAGTAATTTATTTTAGGAAGATTTTTTTATGGAAGTTCTTACATACATGGTTAGTTTTATAATTCATTTAGATAAACACATTGCAGAAATTATTTCGGCGTACGGTTCTTTGACATACTTGATCTTTTTTGGTATTGTTTTTGCTGAAACTGGTTTGGTTATTTTTCCATTTCTTCCTGGAGACTCATTGCTTTTTGCTGGTGGTACGTTTGCAGCACTTGGTTCACTTCACTTTGCTGCGCTGTTTTTTTTACTGTGGGCAGCTGCAGTCTTAGGAGACACAGTGAATTACTGGATTGGCAATATATTTGGTCAGAAATTAGTTGATAATCCAAAGATTACCTTTATAAATCAAGAACATATTGATAAAACTGAGGCGTTTTATAAAAAATATGGTGGAAAAACTATTATTTTAGCTCGTTTTGTACCGATTGTTCGTACTTTTGCACCATTCGTGGCAGGAGTTGGCAAAATGGAGTATCAAAAATTTTTCTTCTTTAATGTGATTGGTGGATTTATTTGGGTTGCACTTTTCATGGGGCTAGGGTATTTCTTTGGAAATGTTCCAATCGTAAAAGAAAACTTTTCGATAGCTATCTTGGCAATTATTGGGCTGTCAGTAATTCCAATGCTATACGAATACATTAAGGAGAAAAATTCTCCTTCTTTGTCACAAAAAGTACTTGAGAAAAAAGTGAACAAATAATATTTTAGGTATTCAGAATATATGGAGTATCCAAAGTCCACACAACCATTACCTGAGCACGCCAAAAAAGTTTTTGAAGGAATTTTGTTTACTGTTTGGCAGTGGGAGCAAAAAATGTTTGATGGTTCTGTGCATACTTTTGAAATGGTGAGTAGAAATGCGTCGGTAGGGATTTTTGCATTTACCAAAGATAAAAAAATAATTTTGACAGTGCAGGAGCAACCTGGAATTGAGCAGTTTGTGAGTTTAGTTGGAGGAGTAGTTGATCCGGGAGAAGAGCCACTTATTTGTGCTCATCGTGAGTTACTTGAGGAAACTGGTTGTGTTACACGAGATATGGAGTTTTGGTATAGTGTGCAACCTGTTACTAAGGTTGAGTGGCCGGTGTACATGTTTGTGGCACGAAATTGTGAGCAAGTTGCCCCACTCAAACTTGATGCTGGAGAAAAAATACAAATTGAGTATGCTAGCTGGGATGAATTTTTAGAAATTATTCATAGAGATGAATTTAGAGATAAAGAAGTCGCTCTCAAGTTACTGCGACTCAAAGATAATCCAGATAAACTTAAAGAATTAGAAAAATTTCTATTTGGGGAAAAGTAATTTTTCCGCGTTTTGAGTTGTTTCAATTTGAAATGCATTGGCATGGTAGCCAATGCAAACAATAATTCCTGCTTGAGCTTCTGTTTTAAAATTACTTGGTGCCTGAGTAAAAGTTGTGCGTTTACCAACTGTATTAAAAATAAAAACTTCACCCTGATTGATTGTGACGTATCCTTTTGTTCTAAAAATATTTTTTGGTAGTGTTTGTAAAAAGCTTTCAAGATTAGAAAGAGTAGCTGTGTGTTCTAATTTTATGGTGAATGCTTGAATTTCATCTTCGTGAATATGATCTGTATGAGTTTCGTGATTTTGTAAAAGTAGTTTTTCTAGTTCAGTAGTGTTGAGGCCAAAAACAACTTCTGGGGCAATAATTCCTTTTGGTGCTTCAACAATTGGGGAGTGGTTGTTCAGTTCGCGAACATACCCAACAACAGCTTTTTTTTGTTGCATGTCTGCTAATTCAATTTTGTTAAAAACAATAAGGTCAGTGAATTTTGTTTGGTTTTGAGCGGTGATAGTAAGGTCTTTGTAGCCTTCAAAATTTATAACATCTATGATGCTGATGACACCATCCCGTTCTAGAAGAGGATGTGAGGAAATCATGAGCGCAAGTGCGCTTGGGTCTGCTGCACCAGAAGCTTCGATGATAATTCTATCTGGAGCGAAGGTCTCAACAACTTCAGTAATCGATGAAATAAATGGTCCAACAAGAGTGCAACAAATACACCCATTTAGCAGTTCCTTTGTTTTTATTCCCTTACCCTGCAGAATTTTAGTATCGATGTCAGTATTACCAATTTCATTTTTGATATACACAACTTGTTCACCATTTTTTTGCAGAGTATCAATGAGATTTGAAATAATAGTTGTTTTTCCAGAACCCAAAAATCCAGAGAAAACAGTTGTGGGAATTTTTTGTTTCATAAATTGCAAGTTCCATACTAGCATAGTTGAGGTAAAATTGGGTCTAGGTATTGTAGTAAGGCGGGTTGTAGCTCAGATGGCTAGAGTGTACGCATGGGGTGCGTGAGGTCGCTGGTTCGAGTCCAGTCAACCCGACATCGTGAAGGAAAGCGCCGCAGGTGCTTTTAGCGGAGAGTAGCGCAGATGGCTAGCGTGCGTCGTTCGGAACGACGAGGTCGCAGGTTCGAGTCCTGTCTCTCCGACAATATAAAAAAGGCAGACTTTTAAGTCTGTTTTTTTTATATTATTGGGTTTAGTTCAGGACGACTCGTGCCCGCTAAGTGAACGAAGTTCACCTAGCAAATACTCTTTAGGGGTGTGCCCGATCAAGCGAATTCCTCCAGAAATTCATAATTTGAGCCTGGCGAGGGTAAGTCCTGTCACCGTGACAAATTTTTCACTTGAGGAGACCTCACAAAATTTTAACCAACAAAAAACAGGACTTGGAACTTTCTTACAAATTACTTAAAGTTTAAAAAGTTATTAAACCCATAAAAACCAAAAAGAGCCAATGATTAGTTGGCTCTTTAATTACAAGTTAAAAAAATAATTATTCAGCTTCTTCAGTTTCTGGAGATTCAGGATATTTATTTAATATAGCTTCTACTTCATCAAGTAAATCATTTGGAATTATAACCCACTTTGGACCCTGATCGACGCATTTTGGAGAAAGTTCGTGAAATAATGGATTGGTTCCATCGTAGTTTTCTATTCTTGGATCCCAAATAGTAGTATATTTGTCTTTAATAACTATTTTCCTTGATCCTTTTATAATCTCCTCATTTCTAGGTACGGGAACTTCATTCATATTTTTCTCTCCTTTTCAAATAAGTATTGTTTATTGCACTCATTGTCTCAAAAAAAAACAAATTTGCAATCTTCGTTACTAAATTTCCAAATATTTTCAGTATTTATTTCCTTAAAAAAGTTCCAACATCGTCCCATATGGTCGACACAGGTTTTATTTGAAGAAGGGCTTCGGAACTTTTTACTGAGTTTTTGGCATAAAAAAACCTCCTTTAAGGGCGAAGGTGTACCCACTAAATTATTTACCTTTCACAAAGACAAGGTAGGGTGGCAATAGCCACACTACAGTGGCCATTAACCCCAGAAGTATTCCCCAAAGCCACCCCATTTCGGGGTACATGGCAAAGGGTAATATTGGAGCTGGTGCAGCCAGCCCAAAAATAAACCACAGCAACGCTGCTGCTTCTTTCATGTTTTAGATTCCTTATTGAGTATGCCAGCAGGTGGCAATTACCATTTTCATTTTTATAAAAACAATAATTGCCACCCATTGTGAATTGAATCGGTTAAGTAATTTAGTATATTAATGTACGTTATCAGTTAACAAACTAATTTAATAAAGTTCTAAAACGAAAAGCACCACTTAGTCGGTACAATATACCGATTGAGA
>CAZZDG010000035.1:0-9842 GCA_964652415.1 uncultured Pseudomonadales bacterium
GTGTATCTAGAGCTGCAACTGGTTCAACCCGTTCTTTCGAAGATCTTGCTGATTGCTGCTGAGGATTTAAAGTATCTGTAGCTTGATCAACTGCTTGAACAATGCCGTGTGGCACCACATTTTGAAGTTCATCCAAAACCTCCTCAAAAGTCCCTAAGTTTTGCTGGGTTACATCATCTGTAGGCGCACTCCCTTGAAATCCAGCCTGTAACATTTGACCAAGTTTTACGACTTTTGGTTGAGTTTGATTTGCTGGTTGGGTTTGGACAGTATCGTTCATGGACTACCCTTAATAATAGCATTTTTATTCAACTAATTGAACTGCATCACCAGGATTAATGTCATATTTCTTTGCATCTTGAGCTTTTAGCTCCAAAACCATATCTATTTCTTGTTGTGAGGAATAGGTTTCCAGACGATTATCAGGAGTTTGATCTACAGGTTTTGGAACTGATGGAGTAATACCAACAACTTTATTATCTGAAATCCAAACGATATCAATATCAAACCGCATATCCTTCATCCAAAAATAGCGAACCTGCTTTTGAGGAAATACAAACAGCATACCATCTGCTCCTATATCAGTTCTGCCAGAAAGACCTTGTGTTGTAGATGCTGGAGTGTTTACAACTTCAACTAATAGTGCTTCTTGACCCAATTGCACCTCGCTATTGGTATTAAAAAATATCTGAATACGTTCCCTATCTTGAAGTTCCATAAAAGTTCTTTCTTTTGATTCATTTTTAACACTTTGCCTGATTAAAAAAAACAAGAAAATAAATACTAAAAAAATTGCTAGAAATAATAGATTATTTTTTGTGTGCATATATGGTAATTATACGAAAATAGTGTGATAAAAAGTTAATTGAAATCAAAAAAATTAAACTTAACAAAAAAATTTGATTTGTACCCAAAAATCCATAGGTGATCTGCCTATCAATCCTTAAAAAATCTAACAAAAACCTTATGACACTGTAATACAAAATGTACACCAAAAATAATTTCCCAGAACCTATCTGAGGCAACTTTCTTTCTAATTTTTTATTGCCATATGCGACATGCACTAAGACAGCAAAAAAAGCAGTTGTAATGAGTTCATACAGAAATAACGGATGATAAAATTCTACTTTTTGAAAACCGGGCATTCGGTGTGCCTCATCAATGTAAATCTTTAAATAACCATTTGTTGGTAAACCATAGAGCTCTTGATTCATATAGTTTCCTATTCGCCCCATTGCTTGGCCTACAGGTAAACCAAAAACCGCAAAATCAAGTAATTGCAATGATTTCAATTCAATAAAAATTAAACTTGCAATATAAATACCCATTAATCCTCCGAGTACCCCACCAATGATGCTTAAACCGCCATTCCAGATGTAAAAAACTGCTATCAAGTCATGCTTATAAAAAGAAAAATCTGTAAGAACATGCCAAACCCTCGCACCAAGAACTCCAAAAATAAGTGCTATTAACCCAACTTGATAGTAAATTTTAGATAGAACTACTACCCCAAGTTTTTTTTCAAATTTGAGTATTTTGTCTTCAATCAATAAACTAGCAACAACTATTGAGACGCCAACAATAAATCCATAAGCTGAAAACTGTAACTGCATCTATCTCCCTAAGAAAATAACAATCAAAGCATAAAATATTGTTATGCAAATAAAAACAGTTGTAAAGACTTTTTGCTCATCTACTGTTATTTCTCTTTTTAGTTGATGCAAAAACCGCTCTTGGAAAGCTTCTCTATCATTTCTTAAGATAAAAAATTCAAGAGCAAGACCAGAAACAATACTCAAAAACATACCAACACCTATTGCACTGCCTGTTGAAGTGAGTAGAAACAGACCGAGTGGCATCAGTAATAATATAAATAATAATGATCTGGTGATAAGTTTCTTGTGTGAAATCTGAGAATCACCTTCTATATAATATTTGAATAAGAAATTTTCATCTGCCTCAAGTAAGCCCATTCCCAAAAGGAGTCCAACAACAAATAATAAACCGTCAACATAACTAACTGCTTTGCCAAAATAAGTTGCTAAAAAAAACAAAGAAGCAAAACTTATAAGTATTCCAATTTTTTCAAATATATTACTTTGTTTCATAGTACTTTGTATTCTATAATTTTTAAGACTGATTTATCAACTAAAGTTTTCATTTGAGGATTATTTTCGTATTCTTTTGAGAGTTCTGACACAATTGTAGACAACTCTTCTCCTGTAACTGACTGCCCATATACAAGCACGTTGTTTCCTGCCAAAACTGCTTCCTTTGAAACCTGAATCAAACTTTTCGGCACTTTTGGATTGTTCGTGTCGTACAATGCAGCTGCCATTTCTAACGCATCTGTAAAAACCAAAATATCTGGGTATGCTTTATTTAATTCTGAGACACAGTATGGACTTACAGAACAAGGAATCTCTTTATCTTGACTTGTGACTCCCACATGAGCGGTCATAACCCCGACACGCCTGTTTTGGTCAATCACATATTTATAGAGTTTTACATCATTTTCTAGAACACTAACAAAGTCGTAGGCCTTATGTAAGTCCTTTTTTGTTAAACCAATTCCTGGAAAATGTTTGACTACTGGCAAAATTCCAACATTTGCAAACGTTGTTACAAAATCCATACTTCTGTCAGCAACAATTGCATATGAATCTACTGAGCAAATTCTATCTTTCAAGATAGAATTTGCACCAACATCAAGTACGGGAGCAAAAACAACATCAATATTCACTTTTCTTAACTCATTAGCACTCTGTTTTAATGCTGCTTTACGATCAACTGTTTCTAGAGCGCACAGTTCTTTCCATGATGCTAATTTTGTAAAACCTTTTCCTGAAAGTCGTTGTACACTTCCACCCTCATGATCAACAGCAATATATGGTCTCATATTTAATACCACATTTTGTTTTTTGATATCAGAAATAACCTCTTGTGCTTGCGAAGTTGAAATTTCTTTCCCAAACAATGTATAGAACCCAGTTTTCATTTCAGAAAGTTGAGCAGAATTACTTGATTCTCTATCTTGCGCAAAATATTCGCTCACCACAACTGGTGAGGATATAAGCTGAGAAACTTTTTCCTCTGTTTTCAGTTGTGAAAGAATGTATTCAGGGGTTTTTCTAATTTGCTCGCTAATTTCTGGGCTTTTGTCTCCCGTTTTAACATCATCAGTCTGTGCAACTTCAAACGGACGATAAAAATAATTATATCCAAGTAAAAAAGCTGCGAAAGCAAGTAATATAATGAATGAATACTGCCTTAATTTTTTCATTTTTTTTGTTTTGCTTCCTCTTTCAGTTGTTTGACTTTCCACATAAATAAGCGCGCTTTGCTTTTTGCATTATGTGCATCTGCCACAAAAGATAATGCTCTCTCAAGAATTGACCGATCGTTGTTTTTTGCCATTTTAATATATAAGCTCTTATGTTGCAAATCGTTTAAATCTACTGCTAAACGATATCCGAAATCTTGAAATTCTTGTGAAATATATCCTCCCTTATCTTCAAGTTGATAACTAGAAAATAAATCACCTATTTTTTGGAATCCTTTTTTTGATTTTTTTATATCATCACTCATATTTTGAGTCTTTCATCAGTAATCCTGCAAGTACTCCAACTCCTGCTAAAACATACAATGATTGAAAGCCAGAAAAAAAGATAAAAAATAATACTGCTAAAAACCAGAATAATACTGTCGTTAAATTGAGAACCATTTCCCTATAAATGAAAAAGGAATCAACTGCAGATCCTTTACTTCGTCTCATAAACATTGTGTCAAAATAAACGTTGTAAACATTTGCCAACAATTTATCAAACAAATCAACAAAAGCTATTGTAAGTGGTGTCATAACTTGTGTGCGTAGGACTGTAACTATAGAAAGCATTCCACCAGAAAGATAAAATGGTTTTTTGCTCTTGTGAGTGTCAGCATAACTACCAATAAAGTAAGTTATTGTCGTCGCTAAAAATAATGAAACAGTATACAGATATCCAACTTTATCAACAGATCCTAATATCAAAAAAATGTACAACGGCCAAATGTATATGGACACATCGTAAATATATTTTCCAGAAAATGATATAGCTAATTTTCTAAAACGAGACTCTGATATCCAACGGAAAAACTCCTTGTATGAAACAGAGTTGTTTACAACATCTGAATCCATATAAAAGGCAAAAATAGTTGAAGCCAAAGTCAAAACTATCCCAACCAAAAACAAAACTTCAATGCCAACAACATAGGCAATAAAACCACTCAAAGCGGGTGAAACAACTGATAAAATATGAATCAATGTCAGTATGAATCCAATATCTTTACCCATATTTTTTTTGAGTGCATTTTTACTTAGGAGTGCATAATATCCAGGCCAAAAAAGTTGCGCATTCACTGCATCTAATACAACTGCTGGAAATAAAAACCAAATATTTTGTTTTGCGAAATACAAGGCGGCAAAAAATAAACAACGAAGTAAAAATGAATACATGAATGTTCTTTGATAGCCAATTTTTCTATATAAAATTGCTGTAGGAACTCCCATAAAAAAAGAAAACAAACCAAAAAGTAAGTAAAATACAGACAATGTTAACATACCTCTTTCAAAAGCAGAAAAGGGCAAATCATGCAGTAAGCTTGATGTCGAACCAACTATATATAAATAAACCGGCAAAAAAAACATTGCCATTTTATTACCCAAATCTCTGAGCACCCTCACAGCATACAAAAGGCGCAGATTTTTTGAGTCATCAAAAGTAAAATGAGGCAGTTGTAAGTGATGGTCTTTAACACGAAACATGAGTTTATTCCTTAGTTTGAAATTCTTTGCATCAGCTCTTTAACCAGTTCAAACATAACCTGATTAAATTTTTCTTGTTCTAAAGGAGAAAACCGTTCTAGAACGAAATTTTGTGGGGGCATACTTCTATCTCCACCTCTAGTATCTACACCAACGCGTACATGCCAAAAGTTTTGTGTTCCTAAGTGTTGGTAGATTGAAAGCAATCCATTGTGTCCTTTTGGACCAATTCCATATTGCACCTTGTATGATCCCAACTCTAAATCAAGATCATCATGTATTACAAATAAGTTGTGGTAACCACCTTCTTTTTCTGCTTCCTGAGTAACTTTATAGAAATCTAGAGCTGCACGCACAGCTTTTCCTGATTCATTCATAAAAGTTTGTGGGCGAATAAAAATCGAGTGAGTCGTTTTACATACATCAGAAGTAATACGTTTATTACTTGTATATTTTCCACACTCAAAAACTTGACTTAAGTTATCAAGAATCATAAACCCTGAATTGTGCCTTGTGAGTGTATATCTGTCTCCTGGATTACCCAACCCAACAATAATATTCATAGATTCTATTGTAGCAGTCTCTTGATATAATTACAGCCACTTATGCAACAGAAACCATTTTTTTCTATCGTTATTCCTACCTTGAATGAAGCAAAATATCTCCCCTTCTTGCTTACTGACTTAGCAAACCAAACATTTACTGATTTTGAAGTTATTCATGTAGATGCAAACTCAGAGGATGAGACAATTTTTGAGTCACAAAAATTTAAAAAAATACTTAACCTCAAAATCGCTCAAAGCGATGTTAAAAATGTTGGTCATCAACGAAATATTGGTATTCAACTTGCCAAAGGTAATTGGATTGTTTTTATGGATGCCGACAATAGACTGCCTAAATATTTTTTTGATGGTATCAGATATAGATGCGCTCAAAAACCACACACTGACATTTTCACTACCTGGCTTAAAGTTTCTGGAGATAAAAAAGTAAATGAATATATTGAAAAAATACTGAACTTTGGCATTGAATTTTACAATACAATAGGAAAAGAATCTGCATTTGGATCCTTGATTGGTGTAAAAAATCATATAGCAAAAGAAAATCTTTTTGATACAAGACAAAAAGTTATGGAAGATTCTTTGTTCGTAAAAACAATTGTAGACGCAAACTATAAATTTTCTATCTTCAAAGATCCAAGATATACTTATTCTTTGCGAAGAATTGAGGCAAATGGACTACTCAAACACATACAGATTAATTCAAAAATGGTGTTCAACTACTACGTGCTTGGTAATGACTTCCAAGAAAGTAACCATGGATACGAAATGAATGGCGGAAAATCATATGAAAAATCAAACGACACACTTTTCAATATGTTTTTTGAATTAGAAAATTTCATCAAAACCAAACCTGCACAAAAAGTTGAGGAAGCCAAAGAATTATTCAAATCTATTATTAAAACACTAGAGAATTAGTTCTTTGTCTTGTTTTTATAAAAGAAAAAAAGGTACCCAACAGAAACCAATATAAAAGAAATCGCAAATGACTCCCAAGATGAAAAGGTCATATCCACAAAAATCTTGTCAAAATCAAGTACGTAAAAAATGTTTAAATATTCTAATTTTTCCTTTACGAAAAATAAGTATACAAGTATGCATGCATGAATACCTCCTAGTAAGAAAATAAAATCTTTGTATGCCCTGATGATTCTCAATTTTAAAATATACTTAAAAAAATGTCTGTCTTGTTTATTTGCTACTAAGTTAGAATATAAATCGAGATGCAATTTTGCTGTATGTGCTAATGAATATTCCAATGCTAATTTCTGTGATTCTTGTACGAACTGTTTTTGTATTTTTGTATCATTCAAAATTGCAATTATCTTATTAGCTAATTTTTTTGGTGAGTCATCAGACACTAAATATCCATTACCTTGAATCATTTCACTCAAACCACGAGATTTCACCGCCACAATAGGTAAACCAAAATGCATCGCCTCAATTATACTCATTGGTTGCACTTCACTGTGACTTGCTGTTGCAAACACATTTGCAGTTGCAAACACGTCCATTTTGACTAACTGTTCATTTGAAATTTCACCAGTAAAAGTTACTTGTTTTGATAATCCATGTTCTTTAACTAATTCCTTCAATCTTTCGGAGTCTGGACCACCGCCAACAATCAACAAGTGTGCTTTGGAGGCTGAATCTAAAATAAATGGAAATGATCTTATCAATGCCTCAATATTTTTTTCTATGCTAATTCTTCCGACAAACAAAACAACCTTTTTGCCTGAAAGTTTGTATTTTTCTACGAATTCTTGATGTAACTTTTCATCTCTATTAACTGCTGAAAAATCTACTGCATTTTTGATCACACTAATTGGTCTTGCGAAGTTATGACCTTCCAAATCTTTTTTGACAAATTGAGATGGAGTTATTACTTGGTTTGCTCTGTCATAAAAAGTTTTTGTGTATCTCCACAATAACTTTTGTGCTAGCACAACGCCTCTTTTTTTTATTCCAATAATTTTAAGATACTCTGGCTCCATAAAATAACCATGAAATGTAGCTACTGACTTTATATTTACTAATGTTGCATAAAAAAGCCCCATGCTTCCAACTGGCCCAGGAGCAATAACATGGACAATTTCAGGTGAAAATTTCTTGAGTGTAAAAAGTAGCTTTGCTGAAAAAAACCCAAGCATAAGCTCTGGATAAACCATTGAAGGAACAGATGGTAGAAAAACAAGTTGGATTCCAGGAATTGAAACAGTTTCACTTCCTTTTGTCTTTGGAGTCACCACGAGGATTTCATGTCCAAGTTCCTTATATTCCGAAACTAAGTGCACTAAACTGTTTGTTACACCATCGACGTGAGGCAAAAAAAGATCTGTAAAAACTGCAATTCTCATATGTTGATTATATGCGATTCTTTAAAAATTATCTAATTCCAATATTGTAGTTGCATCCGTCCACTTTTTGTCATCTCTAAATGTGACCAATCTTGGAAACCGTAAAGCAACCCCTGCCGAATGATTTGGCGACTTAGTAATTTCATCTGCAGCAATTTCTACTACCAATTCTGGGTGCATCCAAACATCAGGAATGAGTGCTTTTTCTACTTCATACTCTTTTGGTTGTACTGTAACAGTCAGTTTATCTGCACGAATTTTTAGTTCTTTGAATTGTTCATCACTCAAACCTGTACCAATTTTTGCAATTGTTTTAACAGCTTGCTTGTCATCCAAAATTCCAGCTAAGAAAGCTCCCACTCCAAATTTTGAGCGTTTCCCACGACCAAAATAGTACCCCATTACAACTAAATCTAACGTATCTTTGAGTTTCCCTGAACTACCTTCTGTCTCTTTTATTTTCACCCAACTAAAGCCTTTTCTTCCACTTTGGTAGTGAGAATCAAGTTGTTTTATCACAGCACCCTCTAATCCACCACGAAGTTGCTTTTCGTGAAACTCATGCAGTTCTTTTGGGTATGAAGTTATAATATACTCAGAAAATTTTATTGTTCTATTATTATTAAATAGATTGCTTAGCAAATCTTTTCTTTCTTGCAATCTACTTGCAAGAAAATCATTTCCACCCGAATATAACACATCAAAAACATAAAATCGAATTGGAACTTTTTCTGACGCTTCACCGATATCATGCTTGCGTTTTCTAGTAATAGTTTCTTGAAATGGAAGAAGCCTATTTGTTGCAACTTCGTACCCAATTGCCTCAGCATCTAAAATACAAGAATCGGTTTTTAGCTGCGAAATGATTTCTTGCAATTCTGGAAACATGTGTGTTATTTCTTCTAAATTTCTAGTAAATGCACGCATATTTGTACCGTCAGCAAACCCAGCTTTTGAATAGTGAATTTGAATTCGCAACCCATCATACTTTGGTTCTGCAATTACCGTGCCCATTTTTTCTATAATTTCCTTTGCCGTATTGAGTCTTTGGCAGAGTGCTGGAACAACAGGAACACCTACAACAACTTCATATCTAAAATTAAGTTCTTGCTCTAATTGCTGCAAAAAAACTTCTGATTGTTGTGAAAGTTTTACATATTTTTCGGTTTCAAGCTCACGAGCAAGCTGCAAATAAACCTGTGCAAGCTCGCCTACATCTGCCCTTTTTTGATATGCATCTTCTAAGATTTTTCTATGCACTTTTGAATTTGCAACTGCCCAAGAGAGTGCATCTAGAATGGTCATTGCACTAAAACCCAACCGAAGTTTTCCGATGATGATTCTTGAAATAAATTTTGCAGAAACTGGCTCTGATGATTGGAATAATTTTTCCAGTTTTTGCAGTTTTCTTTCCTGAGATCCTGCGCCATTTTCTTTCGCAATTTCAACTAGCTTTTCATACACCTCTACTATTGTTTCATTTTGAATCGACTTATCTGTAGACTTATTTTTCCTATACCTTTGCCACTCTGCCACAATTTCAGACGCAACTATGCCAATATCACCAACTTTTTTATAATTTTTCGTCACATACTCCAGAGAGAATGAATCATCTACTTCACCAAACAACCCAATATTTTCACCAGAGCTTAGTGAATACTGTGAGTGCAACTGGGCCAGAGCACGCAACACCATCTTGACACTCAATTGAAACTCTAATGATAGATAAGGTGGAACTAAACTACCTTGCATTAAATAACTAGCAACGGTAATTTCATCTTTCTCAAAAATTTTATACAAATCTGCCAGTTGATACATCATTTCCAACCGTGAATTAGTTTGCTCAAGTTTTTCCAACCAAGATGATAATTCTGAAAATTGCATAGTACTAGTGTAACTTAAATAGCGAATTATTGGTAATCATTACTCGACTAAACGATAATGTACGCCTTTGGTCACTCCATATTTTTCGATAACTTTCTTATCTATCAAGTCTTTCACATCCCTTAGAATAGTATCAACAGAAATGTTTGGCAAAACAGAACTCATATCATCTGAAGTAACATTCTCTTGTTGTTGAAATAACTCGAGTAAAATAATTTGACGTTCAGATAGTGCAAC
>CAZZDG010000036.1:0-9547 GCA_964652415.1 uncultured Pseudomonadales bacterium
ATCTATCAACTAATTTAGCACATATTGTGTGGCTAAACTAGGAAAGACCCTAAATTAATTCCAGGGTATATCAATGTGATTTTTTTCTTTGGTATCTCACCATTCTTAATCATGGTTGCCAGTGTGTATTTGGAAGTTGTAGTACAGTTATCTGGTAGATTTTTTGTAAGTTTGTAGAGTAATCCAGGGAATCCCCAATTTCTTTGAAATACTGGTGGGAGTGGCCCAATTTCTACCCAAATTAATTTTGATTTTAAAAATTTTACGATAGGAGAAAAAAGCAATCTATCAGTAAATCCGACGAACATACATACAACATCTCTTTCTTTAAGTTGTATTTTTTGTAGTGTTTTATAAAACCAGTAGCAAGCTTTAGGAGCATGCAAAAAGAATTTTACAAAACCTTTCCAGTCACCAATTGCATCAAGCAAATATGGCAAATGATGAATCTCAAAATTTTGTATTTTATCTTTTTGGATAAATTCCTTGTACCTTGATTTCACGTGTTCATTATTTGTAAAAATAATAATTTTGTGACCGTGTTTATTTAAAATTTTTGAACAGTCCCAAACATATTGTTCAGCCCCACCAAAAGCTGGCGTATCCAACAAGGTAACAATAGCTGGTTTCTTTTGAAAATAGTTATAAATAGTGTCAACAATATAGTCTATGTCTGTTTCTGATAAATACTGGTGACATCCAATATAAAACCCATGTTGTCTAATTTTTTTGGCAATTGGAAATATATTTTCAATTTTTCCAAATATTTTTTTATATATCGGTTGGTTGAGCAGAGGCATGAGATCACGAGTTTCAATTCCGTGTAATTCCAAATGATTTATGAGTCCCTCCTTCTTTTCTGTTTTAACCAAAATAGGGAACAGCATAAATGCGTGGCTTTTTCCATCAGGTACTATGGGTAGTTGTAAGTACTTTTGCAAACCGGAAAGTTTTTCCATTAATTTTTGTGCATTTCTTTGTCTTTGTTGCACAATTTTTTTTAAATCTTGTAGTTGAGCAAGTCCAATTGCTGCCTCCATTTCTGTACAACGTGCGCTGTGTCCAACAGATACATAACTAAATCTTTTGGCAACTATTTTTTCTAACTTTTTACCTGTAGCTGTGTCATCGTCATCGATAGTCAAATACACTTCATCTCTGCCATGATTCATAAGACTTCTGATCTTTGTGGCGAGTTTTTTATTATTTGTTGTGGCAATTCCACCAACGCCTGTGACTAATAAATGTGCAACATATGTCGAAAAACAGCCAACGTCACTTAATGAGCCAACTTTTTTACCTTCATATTCTGCCAGCATTGTTTCACAGCTATCTTCAATAATTTTGAGTTTGTATTTTTTTGCTAATTTCCAAATGGGTTTCATGTTGCAAGGAAGACCCATCAGATGCACAGGAATAATCGCTCTGGTTTTCGGTGTAATTGCTGCTTCAATTTTCTCTGGATCAATATTGTATGTATTTAATTCAACATCAACAAAAATAGGTTTGAGATTATTCATTAAAACTATATTTGAAGTTGCAATAAAAGTTATTGCAGGCACTATGACTTCATCACCATCATTCCAATTTCCGAGTTCTTTCAATGCTTGTAGTGAAAGTTTTAAACTATCTGTACCACTATTTGAAAAAACAGCAAATTCACAGTCATGCATTTTGGCAAATTGTGATTCAAATTTTTGTGAAAATGGTCCGTAAGAAAGTCTGTTGGTATGCAGCACTTCATTGACATATTTTTTAGCGAGTGGTGTTATGACAATATCGCCGACGCTAATTTTTCTGTTTTCCATATTGTTAGTTGTAGCATACGTATGAGATATTGACTACTAATACGTTATATTATGTACATGAAAAAAGTTTCAGTTATTGTTACTGTTTTAAATGAAGAGAACACAATTGTTTCTTTGTTAGAAAGTTTTTTGATTCAAACACAAGAACCTAATGAAGTGATTATCATTGATGGTGGTTCAAGTGATAACACTGTGGGCTTGATTAAAAAATTTTATAAAAAAAATCCACAGTTGCCAATTGTGTTAAAAATAAAAAAGGGAAACAGGAGTGTAGGTAGAAATTATGCAGTTGATCTTGCTAAAAATGAACTCATAGCAATCACAGATGCGGGCTGTATCTTAGAAAAAAATTGGCTTAAAGCTTTGGTCGGGCAACATGCAAAATCAAATGCGCCAGTCATTGCAGGATACTATGCTGCAAAATCAGAAACTGATTTTCAAAAAGCAGTTGTTCCCTATGTTTTAGTTATGCCAGATCGTATTGATTATAAGAACTTCTTACCTGCAACACGCTCAATGTTGATAGAAAAAAAAGTGTTTAAAAAAATGGGTGGTTTTGATGAAACGTTGGGCGATAATGAAGATTATGCGTTTGCAAAAAAACTACAAGAAAAAAATGTACATATTTCTTTTACAAAGCATGCAATTGTGTTTTGGGAACCAAGAAAAACACTTCGAGAATTTTATAACATGATTTTTAGATTTGCCCGTGGTGATATATTTTCAGGGATCGTTCGACCAAAGGTAGCTTTTATTTTTGTGCGGTATTTTGTTTTTGTTATCTTATTTTTGATAAGTAAAAAATTGTTTTTTGGATTATTTGCGCTCTATTGTTTCTGGTCAATTCAAAAAAATAAAAAATATGTGAATGGTGGATACAAATATTTACCTGTTTTACAATTAACTTCTGATTTTGCAGTTATGTTGGGAAGTATTCAGGGATTTCTACAACGGTTTACGTCGTAGTATTCTGTGATATTTGTTTTTGTATTGCCTGAATGATCTGCATATTATTTGTATAGCGAACTGCCTGTGCTCCTGCAATTATTGCGGCTTGCACATTAGTCTGTTGATCATCAACAAATAATAGCTCATCAGTATTTACATTTAATTTATTCGCAATAACTTTGTATGAATCTGGAAATGATTTAGGCATTCCAAGCTCAGTACTAGTTATATAACCATCAAAAATTGGCTGTATTTTTTGAGATATGACAGGATCCTTGTGCATTGATCCTGAAGTAAAAAGATACACTTTATGTGTTGTCTTAATTGTCAGTAAATAATCGAGTAGTTCTTGATTAATAATAAAATTTTGGGCAGGATTTTCACCCGAACCTTTTTTGACTATGTCAGCATAAAATTGATTTAAGGATTGCACAGTTTCTTTTGTTTTTGGAAAACAAAGTGTGTATGAAAAATCTAATAACAAAATTTTAATCATAATATTTTTTTCTTTGAATCTTTTATTACTGCAGCAATTTGCGAACGAATCATCTCAGTTGCTACTGTGTTAAAGCCACCTTCAGGAATAATAATATCAGCAAACCGTTTTGAAGGTTCAACAAATTGTTCATGCATTGGTTTTGTGAATAATAAGTATTGCTCGATACCTTGCTCAAAGGTTCTGCCTCTTTCGGCCACGTCACGGACGAGTCTGCGTGCTAAACGAAGGTCGGCGTCTGTATCAACAAAAATTTTCATATCCATCATATCTCTCAGTTGTTTATCAGCAAAGATTAAGATACCTTCAATGACAATAATTTTTTTTGCTTCAACTAAAAGCGTTTCTTTTGAACGATTGTGATGCGTAAAATCATATGTCGGGCGATGTACTGACTCGCCTTTTTTTAATTGCTGTAAATGCTCTACAAGTAGGTCAGTTTCTAGAGAGTCTGGATGATCATAGTTAGTGTGAAATCTTTTTTCCATCTGAATGTGTGACTGGTCACGGTAATACGCATCATGAGGAATATGCTCAATTAATTTTTTAGGAACAGATTTGCGAATTTCACTAGAAAGGGTAGTTTTTCCAGAACCGCTACCGCCTGCTACACCAATGATAAAGGGAGTTTTCATCTTTGCTAGTATAGCATGGCGGTAATATGTTAAGTTAACAGTAGATTTTGTCCTATATGTCTAATAAAATTGCTCTATGAAGAAAAATGATTTTCTTAAGTTGTTGGTAACACACAAAGCGATAATTCTACTATCTGTAGTGATTGTAATAATTTTAGGAGCTTTGTATTGGCAGTGGCAACAGCAGGAGCGACTATTGAGCGAAAGAGAAGCAGTATTGGTACAAGTCAAAAAAGAACTGGCAGATTTACAAAATTCTGATCCTTACAAAACTAATTCTGATTTGCAAGCAAAAATAGAAGTGATTGAAAATACCTACCAAGATTTGCTAAAAGTGTATGAAACTATTGATGATTTTGAGAATGAGAACTATCCAGATGAACAGATCTCAGATTTAAGAGTGCTGTTTGCAAATTTGCTCAACCTGACTTCAAAACGTGATCACGAAGGTGTCTTGGCTGCAATGCAAGATGTGACCAAGAAAATTATAGAGTATGAAGCAGAAGAATCAAAAAAAATATTAGCAGCAGCTCAAGCTGAGGCAGCAAAGTTGGCAGCACAAACTGGTGGAACAACTACAACTGGAACAACAAATACGGGCACTACTATTGCAGCTCCAGCTTCAAACGAACCACCGGCAAATGGATACGCTCGACAAGTTGTCAGTAGTGATGCAGGTCAGTTTACCGTTTCTGTTGTTGCTGGTGATCTGAGTAGTACCCGAGTAATTGTTGATACCTCTTCAGGTTCTGATTGTACGAATGACTGTCCAGTGCTTTCAGTGGGTGATTATGTTGCCAGAAATGGTGCGTATGCTGGAATTAACGGTTCATATTTTTGTCCTGCAAGTTATCCTACTTGCGCAGGTAAAACAAATACGTTTGATCTTTTGGTAATGAATAAAGATAAAGTATATTTTAATTCTGATAATAATGTGTATAGCACGAATCCAGGAGTTATTTTTAGTCCGGGCTCCATTCGTTTTATTGGTGCAGTTTCAGGTTGGGGTAGAGACACAGGAATTGACAGTATGTTGTCTAATTATCCATTGCTAGTTTCTGGGAGTAACGTAGTATTTGGTGGTGATGATGATCCTAAAAAAGGATCAAGGGGTAATAGAAGTTTTGTAGCAAACAGAGGAAACACGGTGTATATAGGTGTTGTGCATTCTGCTACTGTTGCAGAAGCTGCTCGAGTTTTAAAAGCTTTTGGTATGGATAATGCTTTGAATTTGGATAGTGGTGGTTCTACAGCGCTTTGGTTTGGAGGATATAAAGTTGGTCCAGGAAGAGCTATTCCAAATGCTATACTATTTACTCACAGATAAGCAGTGATAATAAGAAAGGATTTTATGAAAAAAATTATGAACGAAAAATTGCAAGTTGATCACCTTAAAAATCCTGTACTTTTGCTTGCTCATCCAGATGATGAAGCTTTGTTTTTCGGAGCTTTAAACTGTCTTTGTTAAAGTAGGAATTAGTCCCCACATTATTTTTCTAACAGCTGGTGAGTTGGGAATTCCCCAAACCTCAAATACATTGCCACAGGAAATGGCAATCATTCGAAGACGTGAAGCTGAAATTGCACTCAAGGTTATTGGTGCTAGCATGACAATGTTAAGTTTTCCTGATTTACAGTTGCCATTTGTGCCATTTGAAGAATTGGTCAAAGCTGTATTGCCAATTATTCGCAATTTAAATGCTAATGCGATTTTTTCTTTTGATCCAGATGAGACAACTCCATTTTTTGATCATCCTGATCACAACATTGCCGGAAAAGTTGCAAAGTTTGTGGGGGCAGCAGCAGATGTGAAACATTTTTTGCCAGAATCAAAAGCACTTACAAAGCGGCCAGAGTTATATTTGTGGAGTTCTGATGAAAAACGGGCAAACACGAAATTAGAATTGTCAAAAAAAATAAGAAAAAAAAGGAATCAATATTTGGTTGAAAATTATCCTTCACAATTTTCTGCACAAAATGAAGATGAGTGGAGTACTATTTTTAGTGCAATAACTAAAGGAAAGAAGAAGAAGCACGGGGAACGGTATGTTAGAGTGAGGTAGGGGGATTTACCCTCGTCACGCTCACAATTTTAAATTTTTTTGAAGTTCGCTTGATCGGGCACAAGTCATCCCCACTGAGATTATGTACAAAAAAATAGGCCAATTTGCCTATTTTTTGCACATGCGGTAGCTCAGAGGCCATCCGCCAGGATCTCACTTCGTTCGCTCTTTGCGGAGGGAGGGGGATTCGAACCCCAGTGGACATTGCTGTCCCCAAGCTTTTCGAGAGCTGGCCGATAGACCACTCCGGCATCCCTCCTAATATTAAAAAACGCTGCGTCACAAGTTTATACACAACTTGATAGTTGCCAAGTCATATTATACAGAAAAAATTATTCTTTCCTCGAACAATTATCGCAAATACCATACACAGTTGTGTGGTGATGGTCTGCATGAAATCCAGGAATTTTTGCACTATTATGGTGATGACATTTAACAGCCAGAATTTTATCGCAATGTGTACAAACGGCATGGTCATGGTGGTCTCTTCGCAGTTCATACAAAGCTTCTGACTCGCCAAAAGTCTCTTTACAAATTAAGTGATCTGCTTCAAGTTTTTCTAGAGTTCTATATACACTGGTTTTGTTATAGTTCTCGCCAGAGATTGCCAACCGTTCAATCATTTGTCCCACTGTCAAAAGATGAGCTTCACTCAGGAGTGTAACAATTTTCTTTGGGAGTATAGCGGTTCTTGCCATATTATTTTTTTAGAATTATTTGATTAATGAATTTCAGGAGTAAAAAAGCTGATCGCAGCAATTATTGAAATTCCAATAAAAAATAAAGCCATTTGGTTCCATTTTTGTTTGTTGTTGCTTAGTCCATGGTTATGCAACTGCGGAATAAGATCTGAAAGAGCAACATACAAAAACATTCCGACACTAAATGAAATAATATATGGAGTAATCCATTCAATTGAGAAAGCAAAGAAGTAGGTAACAAGTGCTCCAACTACTGCAAACATCGCTGAAACAAGATTGAGCATAAGTGCTTGCTTACGTTTCATACCTCCAGCAACCATGATAGAGAAATCAGCAATTTCCTGAGGAATTTCGTGTGCTGAAACTGCAAAAGCAGTCAATAATCCTAGTGTAGGACTAACCAAAAAAGTGCCTGCAATCAAAACTCCGTCCAAGAAATTATGAACGCTATCACCAAAAGTTACAAACCATGCACTTGGGTGTGGACCGCAATTTTCGTCTTCTTCATGGTGGTGGTGCCATAGTACCAATCTTTCTAAAACAAAGAAGATAATGATTGAAATAAAAATAACAGTGAAAACAGTTGTGGCATCAAGTGTTTCAACTGCTTCTGGAGCTAAGTGTAATAAAGAAGTGGCAAGCAAAACCCCTGAAGCAAAAGAAGTTAATTGTAAAATGAATTTTTTTGGCCAGATTTTTTTTCTTGATAATAAAAATGCGCCTGAAAGCGAAATTAAACTGCTAATGAAAGTTACAAGGAGAATATAAAATAAAGTCATAGTAACTATGGATTATACTCAAAAACTTTGAATTATGCAACTCAGTTGCCTAATTTGATGATTCCATAGAATTAGAGTTAGTTTTATTCTGAGACTTTATCCACCAAGCCATAAAAGCAATGTATCCGGAATATACTGAAAGTTGAATGAGATCCATTTTTTGTGTAATCCCAAAAATGGTTTTGATGAACAATCCAGCAGTGGTTGTTTTTTCTGGTATGAAAGCAAAGGTAATTGCGCTGAGCTCTGGGATAACGCCAATTTCTGCAAATTCATGCACGCCACGAGCAAATAAGCCTGCCGCAAATAACACTAACAAAATTGAGGTTGCCCTGAATGCATAATAGATTGGAAGTTTGACTGTGGTTTTGAACACAACATAACAAAATGCTAAGCCAAGCAATAAGCCAGATAAGAATCCGGTGAAAATTTGTTGTGGATTTGTAGACAAGTATAAGGTTGAGAGAAATAACACAATTTCAAATCCCTCACGTAAAACTGCAGTGAAAACCAAAACAAAAATTGCATTTCTTTCACCTTGATTGACAGTATCATTTATTTTTTTAATGAGTTTGAGTTTATCTCTGCCAAAAGTGTCGTGCAAAAAGAAGACTGCCCAAGTAACAAAAGCTGCAGAAATCATCATCAGTGAGCCTTCAATTACTTCCTCTATTTCTCCCGTATAAAATTCCTGTACTTTTACACCCAAAAAACTGCCTAAGCCAAGTAGAGCGACACTTGTGATAACAGCTGCCAAAGTTGCGACCCCGACTGTTTTAATCAGGTCAGTTTGTTTGAGTTTGGTTAAGATTCCAACAACTGTGGCAACAATGAGTGTTGCCTCAATAACTTCTCGAAGGGAAATAAGGAGAGCTGCAAGCATAAAATTTTGTATTTGCTAATTTATAATAAATAAAGTGCACCCAATGCGATTCGAACGCATGACCTTCTGCTCCGCAAGCAGACGCTCTATCCAGCTGAGCTATGGGTGCAGATTAACCAACAATATCAGGTATTATACCAAAGAAACTGTGATTTGGGCTATGTCTGTATTAGGAGTCGATATCTAGGGGAACTTTTTTTTGAAGCCACTTGGCAAGTTTTTCTGTTTCAGTTAGAGGAGGTTGCTGATTGATGAGAATTTCAGACAAAATTTCGGTTAATTGCTCTTTTGACTCACTACCCAACAAGAGTGCTAATCGAAAGGGAAAACGCTCAACTTCAATGTAAAGGATCTCTTCACCATGTTTAGTATCAAACCAAAATCTACCAAGCTCATCCCAATAATATAGTTCCTCTTCGTTACGAACGCCAAAAGTTGTTATTGAGTTTGTGATAGTTTGTGGGGGAATCGTAGCCATGATATAAGAGAGAAACGCAACTGCAATAACAACCGCGATTGGGAGGAACTGGCCAGCAAAAAAAAGGATCATGCAGAGTAAAAGCACAATAGTAGCAATTGTAGTGAAGTATTGTCGTTTGTGTTTTTTGAATGGTCTACTTGGTGCTTGCCAGTTAAAGACGAGTTCTTCTACAACTGGTCGTTGGTAGTCAGGAAAGTACGCAGAGCTTTCTGGTTCATTTTGACTAGCCTTGTTTTCTTGGCTTGCTTGATTTTCTTGTTTTGGTGTTTCTAGATTTTGTTCTTGCATCCACTTACCAGTGTACACTAAAAAGTTTCATGCAAAAAGTAGTTTGTTAATGTTATAATACATATCTTGAAGACAAGATGGAGAGCTGGCAGAGTGGTCAATTGCAACAGTCTTGAAAACTGTGACTTTCGGGTCCCGTGGGTTCGAATCCCTCGCTCTCCGCATGTGCAAAAAATAGGCAATTTGGCCTATTTTTTTGTACATAGGGATGTGATTTGGATAAGATGTTGATTAATTGAAATTTCTTAACAAAAGAATTAAAGAAAAAATTGATATCACTAGGACTGATTGCATTAAAACTTGCATAATAATGAATGCCTTTTGATCTGAAATATCTCCAAAAATTACTCTTAGAGTTGTAAAATGAGCAGTAATATAATGAGGATGATGTTTCGGAACTATAAATTGTTCCAAGAAATAATAGAGTGTCTCTCCAGCACTTCTGACAATCCAGAAAACTAAGAA
>CAZZDG010000037.1:0-9382 GCA_964652415.1 uncultured Pseudomonadales bacterium
GCCCTCCTCTCTTTTATAGCAACTTTTGCATTTTTATTTTTGGCTTATAAATCGTTTTCAGAAGCGTTGCACATACTTACTGAGAAGTTTCTAATTTCAGATGAGAGCTTAGTAATTGATATTTTACTGTTTTTTGTTGTTATTTTTGTTGCCGATATCGTTATGGCAAAAATACAAAAACGTACTGCATATATTACGCACATTGTAAATTTGAGGAAGTAAGTTATGCAGATAAGAAAAGCGGTGATTACTTGTGCAGGATTTGGAACAAGGTTTTTACCAATCACAAAAACCATTCAAAAAGAGATGTTGCCGATTTTGAATCGTCCAATGATAGATTATGTAGTTTCAGATTGTTTAGCTGCAGGTATTGAGGAAATTATCTTTGTTGTTAAAGAGAACGAAAATCATTTGGTTGAGCATTACTATTCCGAGTCGAGATCACTCAAGCAGCATATGGAGAAACTTGGTAAAGCAGATAAGTATAGCAAGGCTGAATTTACCTTTTTAGAGCATATTAAATTCAGGTTCATAACTCAAACTATTGCTGATAGATATGGAACAGCAATTCCCTTAGAGCTTGCTAAAAAATATTTAAAGAATGAAAATGCATTTTTAGTTTTTATGGGTGATGACTTTATTTATAATCCAAATGTTATTTCAGCTAAAGAGATGATTCAATTATTCGAAAAATCTGGTGCAGAAGCTCTTGTAACCTGTATTACAAAGCCAGAAGCAGAGTTACACAGATATGGCGTTGCAGAAACTAGAAAAGAAAATGGATATACATTTTTAACTAACTTAGTTGAAAAACCTAAACCAGGAACTGCCCCTTCAAATTTAATAAATATTAGTAAATACATCTTTACACCTCGAGTTTTTGAGTTTTTAAAGGATCAAGGTCCAGATCCTCAAAGTGGTGAATATTACATTACTGATACTGCTACGAACTTATCTAAGAGCTGTCCTGTTGTTATTTATGCACCTCAAGGTAGATATTTGGATGGTGGAAATGTACTTAGTTGGTTAAAGGCCAATTTAATTGTGGCAAAAGATGACCCAGAACTTGCTACTGACCTCAAAAAGTTTGTGTCTGAAGAATTTTAGTTAGATTCTACCAAAGTAGTAAAAAGAGAGATATGCGAAAGTAGTTATCGTTGTTGTTAAGATAATCACTTTTTTAGCAAACGAATAATAAATTGATTTGCTTTTACTTCTTTTTTTAGATATTCCGAGTATTTGATTAATATCTTGATTGGTAATTCGCGTATCGTTCAAATGACGATACACTAAAGTTTCAGGTAGAGGGTCTGGTTCCATAGTTTATGTATTTTATCAAGAAATTATAAAAAAGCCAATAACATCAAGTAATTATTATTTGACTACAACATAAGCTTGGAGTAAATCTACTTTTGCAGTTATTGACTTGCCATCAACTTTACCTTCAAATTCTTTCCATACTTTGCCGTCCCAACCCATGATTTTCAGGTCACCTTCTTCACTAGCCCTCATAGTTAGTTCTGCAGTACCGGTGAGTGTCGGAACTGTAGACAAATAGTACGGTGCAGAAACAACTGTACCTTTCACTTTATCTGGGAGTCCAGAAGCGTCTCCGACAGTAGCAAGTGTGATTCTCGACAAGTCTGCCCCGCTCATTTGAAATTTGGCATCTGTTGAGCCAAGTTGTGTTGATTTATCTTTATTTTTTATGTATCTCCATTCTGTTTTGAGTGCGAAATTTTCTGGACCAGCGAATTGTGTTTCTAAATTACCACTACTAACATTTTCGTGATAGGTACATGCACCACCAGCACTACAAGAACCCATGAGCTGAGTTGTGGTTGCGGGGAGAGTTGCAAGTTTAATAACGCCAAATACACCTTGTTGACCCTGATCAGATTTGTAATCAAGGGTGTACTCTACTTCTGTGGCTTCTTTTTTAACTGCATCAACAACGATAGTTAAGTTACGACCATCAGAGTTAGGTTTAATGATAATATAAGGTCGTTCTGAGACATCAATTACATTAACAGGTTCAGAAATTTTTCTCTTTTTTAAGGTTTTATCTTCTTGAGGACTTTCTGCAGAATTGTTTTTAGTGAGCATAAAAATACCGCCAACAATAACCAAAAGCACGACAGCAATAATAGGGAGTTGTTTTTTATTCATAGTGTTTATACTAACATGGAGCTAATGTAGCTTTCAAGTTCTGAGATTGGCATGCGAATTTGTTCTGCTGTATCTCTGTTTCTTACTGTGACACTGGAATCTTCTAAACTATCAAAGTCTACGGTTACACAGAATGGAGTACCAATTTCATCTTGATATAGATATCGCTTACCAATATTTCCTCTATCGTCCCAAATTGTCTCAAACTTTTCTGAGAGTTGGTTGAAAACTGCCTGTGCTTTTTCTACTAATTCTGGTTTGTTTTTCAGCAATGGGAAAACTGCAACTTTATATGGTGCCAAGCTTGGTTTCAGTCTTAAAACAATTCTGTTTTTTTCTGTGTCGTTCCAATAGGCATCAGTAAGCACCATTAAAAAGGCGCGACCTATTCCGAGTGCTGGTTCAATAACGTGAGGCACTAGGACTTCGCCAGAATGAGGGTCTCGGTATTCTAATTTTTCGCCAGAATGTTTGATGTGTTGCTTGAGATCATAATCAGTTCTGTATGCGACACCCCACAGTTCTTTCCAACCAAAAGAAAAGTTGTAATCAAGATCATATGTATCTTTACTATAGAAACTGCGTTCACTATCTGAGTGACGACGCCAATGTACGTTTTCATTGCGAACGCCAAGGGTTTTTGTGACAAAATTGTGCATAGCCTGTTTCCAGGAATCCATAAGTTCTTCCCATTTTGTTTGATTTGGATTGAAGAAGTACTCAATTTCTGCTTGTTCAAGTTCGAGAGTTCTAAAAATAAATTGACCTGTTGTAATTTCATTCCTAAAGCTTTTACCAATTTGCCCAACACCAAATGGCAATTGAACTCTTGTTGAGTCAAGTATTTGCTTGAAGTTGGTGAAAATACCTTGGGCTGTTTCACCACGTAAGTAAATTTTTGATTTTTCACCAGAGACAGTACCTATAGCGGTTTCAAACAACAAGTTGAAAGCTTTTGGTTCGCTTAATGGGTTGCCATCAGGGCTTAGAATTTTATTTTCTTTAATGAACTCACTCATTTTCTCAACAGAGAGGTCTTCTACTACAAATGAATTGAATTGGGTATTACCTTTTTCTTGTTGTTTTTTAATCCAGCCTTCTATTAAATGGTCAGCTCTATATCTTTTTTTTGAAACTAAGTCATCAACTAATGGATCAGAAAACGATCCTACGTGACCAGAGGCCACCCAAGTTTCTGGGTGCAGTAATATTTGGGAATCAAGACCAACCATGTCTGCTCGCTTGTTAATAAACGTTTTCCACCATGCGTCTTTAATGTTTTTCAATAATTGAGCTCCGAGTGGACCGTAATCATAAGAATTTGCCAAACCGCCATAAATTGCAGAAGTTGGGAACACAAATCCCCTTCTTTTACAAAGACTAACGATTTCATCTAGGGTAGGCTGGTTTGTTTGTTCTGACATAAGATAGTGATAATTATATCATTGAAAACTGCTTTATGTTTTTACTTGCAGATATTCAAAACTTTTCATCTTACTATCTGAAAGTGCTGCGATGTAATCTGAAATGGTATTGTATTTTGATTCATCAGGGTGTTGAAAGCCTAACTGTACAATAATTTTTCCTAATATTTCACGCACAAAAGTTGCCGGTGCTTTGCCAGCAACTACTTGCCTGCGTAGTAAAATAGCATAATGGAATGTTTCAGTGTCAAGTTCGCTTTCTACAAATAATTTTTCAAAAATTTCTAAAAGTTGTGTTAAAGATCGATATGCACTCAAATTTTGTTGCATTTTTGAACAGTCTTCAATCAATGTTGCTTGGGTTAAAAGTGGAAGCGATTTCGTTTCAATACAAAAAGCTTTTATAATGTTTCCTGGTTCTAAATATGCTCGTTTACTTGAACTCATTTTACGAACCCCTTTAGCAACAGCGGTAATTTTGCCAAATTCTTGGGTGAGGAGGTTGATAATTCTGTCGGTTTCACCAATATTAACTCTTTTTAAGACTATACCAACAACTGAGAATGACTTTGATTTCACAGTATCAATATAGTGTGTTTTTCATAATTCGTATAGACGAAATGATTGATTAGTACTATTATGTATCATAAAGAAACGTATATATTTATAATAAAAGGGATATATATATGGGTAAAAGACCAGCAAAAAATGAATTAGAAACAAATCTACATCAAAGGGAACCAGGACAAGGTGAAATCATTGTTATTGATGACATTAGACCAAATTATTATGCTGATTATATCAAAAATTGGGCGAGAGTATATCAAATGGTTGATAACGACAGAGCGCCATTGATTATTAATGGCAGAGAAAATTCAACGGTTGTGTTTCCTCCAAAGGCTTATGGAACTGAAGGTCAAATTATAAAAGGTAAAACAATTAAAAGAAAACAAACATTTGTTTTTACTGATGAAGATCAGAAAAGATATGCATGTGTTGTAATTGAAATTCCAAATGAACAAGCAGCCAACCTGAGAAAAACAGTTGAAACAAGAATTCAAGAAAATACAGGACAAGCTGGTTTAACAACTTATGCAGGCAGGATTACAAATTTATCAGGTCCTGGAGTTACACGCCGCAGGCGTTAAAAGAACGTCTCGTAATTTGTATCTTTTTTAACTTCAATTGCTTCTTGACCACCAGTAATATCCATTAGGTTTGGAACTGATTCAATTCCGCCCTGTTTCCAGATAGTTACCTTGTAGTCAGTTGAGTTTTGGTAAGGAACTTTATAACTAAACGTTAGTTTTGATGATCCCATAGGTTCGAGCATAAAGAAGCCATCAATGACTGTAAAGCCATTCTCATCATATGTTTTTGCTTCTTCTAAGAAACCCTCAGCTTTTATAAGTTCTGATCCTTGTGGAATGTAAAGTCTTGTCCAGTCTTTCAGTGTTGAGTTTAAGCATAATAACCCTGCCTCTAGGTTACAGTTATCTGCTTTATGGTTGTTTTTGTAGGTAATTTCAACAGTTTTTGTAAGCATTCCATCGACTGGTGTATCAGTAACGATTTGTTTTACTTCATAGGTAATAAATAAATTTGATTTTGCACCAGCTAAATTGGAGTTCACTATAGCCAAAAAGTCTTCGCCATTTTTTGGTGGGCTCATTCTTCCGGCAACTTTTGCTAACTCTGCGGCATTTTGAGCTTCTGGGCTTGTGAAGTAGAATTGTGCATGTCTATTTTGAATAGGTTCAAAACCAGTTTTAAAGAGTTCTGGCCAAGTTTGTTTTGGTGCTGTGTAAGCTTTGGTTAAGAGTGATCTCATCAATGGCCCTAAAATTCCTTTTCTATCTTCTCTCAAGTATGGAGTTGGTCTAGTGATAATTTCGGAGAGAATATAAATAATTTGAGGACAATCACAGCGAGCATCATTCTCAGCGGTAAATGTACCATATCCTGGAACTTCAACAGGTCCAAGTACTTTCATTAAGTTAGTCAAAAAGTGTGTGTCTACTGAGATAATACCATCAATATCTTGAGGTTCACCTTTAACAGTTTTGTAATTTTCAAAAAACAAGTCCATAGCAATCTTGAAGTCAGGGGAAATGTTCATATCCCGAAGGTTAAAATATTTTTCTGTAGTGAGGTATCGACCAAGTTCTTTAGGAATAGGAATTTTTTTAGTGAATTTTTGATCTAGTTCATAAATATCATCAGATTTTTCAGCTTCAACTTTCCCGTCTGTAACATTGATAATTGCATATGCTGTCAAGAAACCACCTGTAGGACGTAATTCATTATCATTCTGGAATAATATTAAATATTTTTTTCTTTCTCCTCCTGCTCCAGCAACTTTTGGTAGTTGTTCAATAACAGGACGATATTCAGCTAAACCATTAGCCGCTCCTGAACTCAATTCTTGAGCCGTAACAATGTATTCTCTTACTGGCATATCCTTGATTGATTCTGGGTATCGGTTTGGGTCAATAGCAGCTAGTTCAGTTTTTACAGTATTGAGTTCAGCAGTAATTTCATCGAGGATTGGAGTAACTTTACTCAGTGTTTCTAAAATTACTTTGAGTCTATCTTCAGTTGTTCCGCCAGTAAATTCTGTGCCAGAAAATCCTAAAACATCTGCATATGGCGTGATAGCAGCAACAGATTTTTTGCCTGTATTCAGACCTGCCTGAGCTGCATTAAGGGCATGAAGTCCATCATTATAGTAATTGCTTGCTATTGGTATTCTTGAGTAAAAACTTAATTTTGCGTATGTTGTCTTAACAGCTTGAAATTCAGCATCAATTTCATGAAGAGATTTTTCTGCTTCTGGAAGATTTTGTGATTTAAATAAGGCATAGGTTGTTAGGGCTTTATCTTTAAGTGGCATTGCTTGAGCCTGTAACTCTTTTATGGTTGAGTATGTGTAGACAGACATGCCTGTTGCTAAAAATGTCAAAAATACAACAGCAACCAAAATTCCAGTAAATACCGGGTTTTGTTTTACCTTTTGAGAGATTTTTGTGAGGAATGATTTTTTCTCACTAGTTTGTTTACTTGGTAGAGAAGAATCAATTTGGTATTGAAACGAATCTACCTTTTTTGATTCAATAGCTACTGTTGGTTTTGTGTCAATTTCTGGCATACCTAACAGTATACCAAAAAAGGTTGGTAGATTACCACTTGGAAATCATTGCTTGAGGTGTTTTCAAAAGAATTTTAAGATCTGTCATGATTGATTTGCTTTTTGCATATTCTGCATCCATCTTTGCCCTAATGTTGAATGGAACTTCATTTCTGCCAGAAGTTTGCCAAGGACCAGTTATTCCAGGTTTAACAGATAGAATTAAATCCTTATATTTCTTGGTTTCTGGATATTTTTCAGTTTGTTCCTCGAGCTCTTTTCGGACATATGCTCTGGGTCCAACCATACTCATTTCTCCACGAATCACGTTATATAGTTGTGGAAATTCATCAATGGTGAGTGAGCGCAACGCTTTTCCAAGTTTGGTAATTCTTGGATCATTTTCAATTTTCCAATCACCTTGCTTGAATTTTCTCAATAAACCCTTATTGTGTTTGTGTAAAATATCATCAGCATTTTGAATCATTGATCTAAATTTGAAAAGTTCAAATTCCTTACCTTTTTGACCCATTCTTTTGTGTTTAAATAAAATTGGTGCACCAGAGTCTAGATACACCATAAGCGGTACAAGTACCCAAACAGGTAAAAAAACAATCATCAAAACCAGCGCTACTGTAATGTCTAAGATTCTTTTTTGTTGATCATAGTTCATAATTTTATAAATATTCTTTTTTATCTTCTTCTTTTAGTCTTTCGACTATTTTTTTAACATCTTGACTTTGAGATTTTGGTAAAATCATCAAGATCTCATCTGTATCAATAATAATCATGTCATTAATGCCAACCATAGCAACTAATTTGCCATCAGCATGGATTAAGTTATTTTGAGATGAAATAGTTAAAACTTTTCTGGTTGAATCATCTCCAATAACGACGTTGCCTGCTAAATCTTTTTTTTCTAGATCGTACACAACTTTCCAGTCTCCAACATCATCCCATCCAAAATCTCCAGGAATGAGTACAAGATTAGTTGCTTTTTCTGAAATTGCATAATCAACTGAAATTGAGTCAGCTTTGTCATAAATGCTCTGAAGCGCATCATGAAAGTCTTTGCCACTAAGGTCGTCTAATTTATCTGTTAGCTCATACATAGAATGGAGATGAGTTTGAAAGGCTCTCTGCAAGACAGCAGTTGACCAAACATACATATTTGCATTCCAAAAATATTTTCCAGTGGAAATGAATGCACGAGCAGTTGTTTCATTTGGTTTTTCAGTAAAACTATCGACTTTAAATAAGGATAGACCATGACCAAGCTTTTTGAGATCATCGCCAATTTTAATATAGCCAAAACCAGTAGCTGGTCTAGTTGGATATATGCCAACAGTAACTAAATAATCATTTTCGCTGGCGGTTTGTGCGGCGTGCTTCATAACTCGCGTGAATTCTTGTTCATCAGTAACAATATGATCTGAAGCCATGTTAACACAGATTGCATCTGGATCCAAGGATTTTGCATAGAGTGCTCCAACAAGCATAGCTAACGCAGTATCACGCTTTGCTGGCTCGGAAATGATATTGAGAATTGGTACTTCAGGTAATTGTTTGTGTACTTCATCCTTATAAAGTTCATTTGTGACAACGATTACTCTTTCCCAAGGAATTATTTTTGTAATTCTGTTGGCGGCAATTTGCATCATTGTATCTTTTCCGATGAGTTTTAAGAATTGCTTTGGTGTCTTATTTCTAGATTTTGGCCAGAGTCTTGTTCCGCCACCTCCAGCTAGGATAATTGCAAATGTATGATCAAGATATGACATGGTTCCCTTTCAGTTCTGTTTCTATTTGTTGTTTCAATTTTTTTTTAAACTGTTCTACACCGTATTGTGCTGCATTGTTGTAAAGTACTGCAGGATTAAATGTGAAAGAATCTAGCTTTCCTAGTGCATAGACCATTTCTGCTACTGTCTCTTTTTTTATATGTAAGGCATGAACTGAATCTTTGAGCAATTCAGCAACACCACTTGTATAAAATACTATCACAGGTTTACCAAAAATTCCTGCTTCAAGTGCAGTAATGCCAAAATCTTCTTCTCCTGGCATGAGTACACCATCACAGTTTTTATATAGTTTGTATACATCATTCTGATCGATTGACCCAGTAAAAAGTATTGTTTTGTTTTCTCTAGTTCCTCGTTGTAAAAAGTGTTCGATGGTTTCATTTTGTTCTTTTGCTATATAATCAGCATTTGCTAATAGTTTCAACTTCTGTTCTGATTCACCAGTACCAACAACAACAAGTGGTTTTTTTAGTTGTAGACAGCTTAAAATGCTTAAATCTACCCGTTTGTAGTCAACAAGCCGAGAAATACTCAAATAAAATCTGTGAGTTTCTTTGAACATTGATATGTTGTTGATCTCTTTTGGTGACAGAGGTATACAAACTGGTGGGTAAATTATCTGAGCTGGGGTGCGATGATAGTGGGTTTTAATCCTGTTAGCTACGAGTTTAGAGATGGGGATTAGTGTGTCTGGCCTTGTACTTGCTGTTTGGTCCCATTTTGTAATGTGAGCTAGAATACTGTTTGCTACTTGTTTGATTATAGGGAGTCGTAAATACCATTTGCTGTTTAAATATTCTTTTTTATGTGAGTATAGGTATCGAGTTGGCGTGAGCATGTAGCAAATATGTTTTTGATTT
>CAZZDG010000038.1:0-8998 GCA_964652415.1 uncultured Pseudomonadales bacterium
GACGTTCAGATAGTGCAACTTGCTCACCCAACTGTTTCTTGAGTTTTAAGTCCTTAGAAAGTCTGGTCACTTGCATTTTAACTTTATCAATTTCAATTGCTAAACCATAGCAAAAATACTCTAGCCAATACGTGAGATCCGCATCCTGATTTTGCTGCACAGACAGTAGAGCATTATAATAACTTTCTACATCACTATCAAAGTACTGTTCAAGTGAAAAAAAACGTTTGAAATCGTAACCCAAAATGTACAGCAGGAGTGTCGCCATTGCTCGTGCTGTTCGACCATTCCCCTCTATGAAAGGATGAATGTAAACAAGTTGATAATGTGTAATTGCCGCCTTGAAAATTGGATGAATATTTTGAGATTCTTCAGACTGAGCCCACTCAAAAAAGTCAGAAATTAAAAAGGGGATTTCCATAGAAACTGGTGGACGATACACTATCGAAGCATTCGCTGCACTCTTCACAATAACCTGTTTATCTCTATACAACCCCGAATAATTATCTTCAATGAGTCGAGCAACCGTTAATTTATGTAATGTTTTTAAAGTATCTTCTGTAAAAATGGTTTTTGCTTCACCTGCTCTTTGTTTTTCAATCCAAGAAATAACATTTCTATAATTTATAACTTCTTGAATATCACGATCTCGAGCCATAATTCCAGCTTTTTGTGCGATAGCAGTTGAGTCAATATCATCACTCATCCGAACGATCTGTGATGCTTGTTCTTTCGTTAAATCATTACCCTCAATTTTAGTTCCATAGTGAACAGTTCTAGTGAATGCTTCATCACGAAACTTTGCCTCCCATGCAGGAACAAGTGGCGCATGATCAATCATGGCTTTTGCAGCTTCAATTCTTGAAATGTAAGTTAATAGATTATTGGTAATTCTAAAATTTGGCTGATACATACTGTGTCAAAAAGTATACAGTATTATTGCAAAATTTGCGACGAAAAAATCCAATTACTTCCCTACTGATTTCCATAAAACTCGCGGAACCGTTTCTACCAAATCAGTAGCGTTAAAAAATGGACCGACAGTTTTGTATAACTCATCTCCGGCTTGTTTGTTTACAGCACTTGCAACTATAGCTGAAATATTAGCTTGATTATTACAGTACAGTGCGGCAACTAAACCTGCCAACACATCGCCTGTTCCACCTTTTGTCATACCTTCATTACCACCTCGAATTTCGACTGATTTTTTTTGATTTTCACCATTTTGGTTAGTTTCAGACCAAGTGACTTTATCTGCTACACCCTTTTGTAAAATTGTGAGCTGTTTTTGATCTAAATCAATTCCAAGATTAGTCACTTTGTCTTGCAAATTACTCATCTCTTTTGTATGTGGAGTAATAATATGGTTCCTGCTAAATAAATTTGGATCAACCATTTGCAATGCACCTGCATCAATCACAAACTTTTTTGTTGGATATTTTTTCAATACTGTGTTAACCAAACTAGCAGTTTCCTCATTTCTCTCCATTCCTGGGCCAATTAACACACAATCGGCTTCCTCTATATATGCATCTAAGTGATCTCGCTCAATCACAATTCCATTCCAGAATTCACCTTTTGCTTTTTTAACTAATTCATTATTTTCTGTAACAGAAGAATAAAAAACCATATCAACAATTTTTGAGGCTACATCAAGACTCCACTTGCTTGCTGCATGGAATAATTCAGAACCACCAATTAAAAGCAATTTTCCATTTTGACCTTTGTGTGAGTTTTTTCGCGGAAGCTGTAACTGTGAAAAAAAGTGTTCTAAATTGGCATGGTTCATAGGTTATGTATCTAAAATTTATAAATTAATTATCTGAATATTGTCTGTTGCCTGCTTGATTTCCGCAAGTACCGCAGGATCAATTGTTGTTACTATTGACTGATAATTTTTAAGTACCTGGAGTGCTAATGCTTTACTTTCTTCATCCAACTCAGACAAAATATCATCTAAAAGTAAAACTGTGCTGACTTCTGACTGATTTTTTAGATATTCAAGCTCGCAAAATTTGAGCCACAGAACTCCAAGTCGTTGTTGGCCTCTAGAACCAAAAGTATCTAAGCGAAGTTTATGGCGTTTGGTTCTTGCTAATTGGTCGCCAACTTTACTTGCAACTTTTTCAACATTTTTTTCCCGCCAAGAATTTAAAAATAAAACAATATCGTCTTTATGCGGACCAATTAATGTGTGCCCTGCTAAAATCTCTCTGTCTTTGTATTGCGCTAATCTCTCTGCAGAAATAATTGAAGGATCATACTCAATGGAGAAGTCGAGGGGAAAATCTACGTTTACAAAACTTTCTAAGAATTGTTGGCGAAATTTTTGCAAAATTTCGCCATACTTTACTAAACTCAAATCCCAATATTGCAACACCGTTCGTGGTTGCCGAGCATCTTTAATCTGCTGCAATAACTTATTTCTTCTCAGCAGAATTTGCTCATAATTCTTCAATGCGACTTCATACTCCAAAAAAAGCAATGACAAAACGGTATCTAAAAATGCGCGCCGGCGGCTCGGTGAACCCTCAATCATCCGCATATCTTCTGGCCTAAAAGAAACAGTAAAAAACTTGCCCGTCGCATCTTTTTTGCGCCGGCGCACTCCATTTACACTAAACAATCTGTGCTGAGTTCGCTTTCCATTTACAATTCCTCGTGTGAGAATAACCTCAACCTCGTCGGTTGGAATATTTTTGCCAGTCACATCAACATTTATACTTTTTTCTCCACTTGTATCTTCAACCACACCCTTCACCCGAGCTAGATCGCTTTCAAACTCAATCATTTCTTCTACTTTTCCCGCCCGAAAACTATTTCCTGTTGCCAACAAATTCACTGCTTCAACAATACTCGTTTTCCCAACGGCATTGTCACCGATTATTACCGTCGTTTGGTTGGTAAACTTCAAAAAGAAGTTTTTGTGTATCCTAAAATTTTGTAAAGCTATACCTGTTAGTATCATTGGCTATACGGTAACATAAACCAAGAAATGAATACACTAGAATTATCAGCTCAAGACTCTGCTGCTTTTCAAAACTTCGTGTCGCGGTTCTATCAAAAACACGGCAGGCATGAGCTACCCTGGCGCCAAACTGATGATCCTTATAAAATATTGGTTTCTGAACTGATGTTGCAACAAACTCAGGTAGCTCGGGTTATTCCAAAATATGAAGCCTTTATTAAACGCTTTCCTTCTGTTTCTCTTCTAGCTGAATCAAGCTTAAGCGAAGTGCTTACTTTTTGGCAAGGTCTTGGCTATAATCGTAGAGCTAAATTTCTCTGGCAATTAGCACAAAAAATTGCAGACTCTCAAACAAAAGAATTCCCAAAAACTGAGGAAGAACTTCTAAAACTTCCCGGAATCGGCCCATACACCGCATCAGCAATTCTCAGTTTTGCATACAATATGCCTACTACTATTATAGAAACAAATGTAAGAACAGTATTTCTATATCACTTCTTTCCCACACAGACTGAAGTTCCAGATTCAAAACTACTTCCACTGATACAGAAAAGTCTTTACATTCAAAATCCACGAGGATGGTACTGGGCTCTTATGGACTATGGTGCATATCTTAAAAAGATATTGCCAAACCCATCTAGAAAAAGTAAACACCATACAAAACAGAGTACTTTTAAAGGATCACTCCGGCAGGTTCGTGGAGAAATTATTAAAATTTTGATTCAAGAACATGAAACACTCACTGTCCCACAACTAAAACAAAAAATTCAAAATAACAAACTGCATTTTGAATCTGCATTAGAGCAGTTACTTGCTGAAAAATTGGTTATAAAAAGAATAAATACAATTTGCTTACCAAACAAGGCATAAGTTATTTCTTTTCAACATTAAAGAAAGCACCACTGCAACTACTCCCAGACCACTGAGGAATTCTCATGTTTCCTGGCGCGCGTAAGTTAAATGCTTTACAAAATTGGTCACCATTCATACTCACCCCATTTATATTCACAGTTGCTGTTCTCCCGTCACCTTGCGAAACAGAAATACTATTTGCCGACGATAACCCTCCGTATTTACTTGCAACATCACGCAACTCACCCAAACTGTACGGATTACCACCCCAGCAATCAGTTGTGATAGGACTAATTCGCTCAGTCTCACTACCAGAACCCTTCGTCAACACAAGGTGTGCATTCACAATATCTGCCATTTCTTCAGGACTCAACCAAGGGTTTGAACGACCGCAAGTCGAACCAGAAGTTGTGTATCCAGCTCTCCACCATGCTTTATATAACCAAGGTGAGCCACCAATTTTTTCATAGGCTTTATCAATAAAGTTACCGCCACCGCCACCATCTGTTGTGTCCCAACCACTTGTAGCAGACCAGCCACCATGGGTTGAAGCATAAAATGTAGTCACATCTTCCAAAACTTGCCCTTTAGTTTGATCAACGGCATCTTTCCATGATTGCGGAACATTGTCTGACTTTGATTTATTAAAAACCTGACAACTTTCCGTCGTACAAATAGTAGTCCCATCTTTTTTATATCGCAGTGCAAAAGTACGAGCAGCAACGGCTTGAGCTTTGAGTGCCTCAGCATGCCAACTCGAAGGCATCTCGGCAATTCCATATAAATAGGTTGTCTCAAAATCCATATTGCCGTACCCGGAAACGCTAATATTTCCAGAAGTTTCTCCTTCTTTATTCACCGGTTCTTTTCCATAATACTTCTGTAAAATTTGTTTAAAGTTTTGACCTGACTCAGCTCTGCCTCTTGCACCATACTGGCTCATACCTTTCCTATGGCTATACGCACCAAAAGAAAAAATTGCAAAATATCCACCTGGCGCTTGCTCTCTAAACCCTTTAATCGAAGCTAAATAGTCATCTCCAAGTTCACTATCACCAATTGAAGCCGTAAAGCCACCACTTCTTGCATTAATAATTTCCTGTTGTCTTGCACTTAAATCAGCAATTTTGCCAGATAAATCTTTTTGGTAGTCTTTTGCTTTACCGATTTCACCCTTAAAAAAATCGGCCTGTTCATCAAGTTTTTTTTCTAAAGCAGCAAGTTGCACTTGGTTGTTTTCTAATCTTAATTTATCAGCTTGCAGACTTTTAATATCTTCACCAATTGCTTTTATAAATTGATTATCCTGATTTTTTACAGACTCTCGATATGCTAGATCTTTTGACAAATCTGCTGCAGATTCTGTGGCTAAAACCGCAATCAACGGTGAATATGTTCTCAATCGCTTATATTGTTGAGTAATTCTTCTTGAAAAAATCTGATACTGTACTGTTAAATCAGCTTCTTTTTGCATTATTTGTTGGGCTAAATCAGCCGCTTCTTTTTTTGCCTTAACAATAGATGCACGAGCATTTGAAATACGTTTTTCGAGTGAGTTTACTTCTGCTTCTAAAGGTTTGGTTGCATCTTCTGAAAGTTGCTTGAGCTTTTCAAGTTCATTAATTTGGTTCTGCAAATCATCAACTTCGTCAGCGAAAACTTGTGAAATTAGGATTGGGAAACTTCTATTCTTGCCTAGAATAACAACCAAACCAACTACAAGTAGCAACACAAATAACAACTGTAGTGGTTTGCGCAGTTTAATCATATCTATCTAGCATTTCATTGTACTAATTCTCATCTGAAATAGCTACTACAAGGCGAATTTTTTATTCCGAATAAATATATCAAACATGCTCAATAACTATATATTTGCACTCTGGCACATGACAGAAAAATACAGTACAATAGCAATTAGATTTTATATGAAAAAAATACTTCATATTTTTATTGTTTTCCTCTTAGGCTTTGTTTTTTTAGGAGCAAAAAGTCAAGTATTGGCAATGGACTCTTGCTCGACTGTATTTAATAAGCCAGTCGCAATCAAGAATTTCAAACCAGTCTATGGACCAACCTTTGTTTCTGGCATCAATTCTCTTCCAGTTAATGCAACAATTACTGGATTATCTCCCAACCAACAGTACACTGTTTCTTGCGATGACCAAGGTTTTTTTTGGCGGTGGGCAGAACAAGCATCATACCAAATCAGCTCTGATAACAGCGGCAAAGCAACTTGGAATGTCCCAGATCAGAAATGTTGGTACGAAAATGATAAATTTAGATTGAGGTTAAAAAACACTGCTGTAGGAACTGATTGTCAATTACATGAATATGAGGTTCTACAAGAAAGTGATGCAGCATCTTGTACTGTCAAAAAAGTAACTGATTCAAATGGTTATTCAGGTTGTTTCGAAGTAGGAGAAACAATTAATTGGGAATTTCATGTTATAAACGGCGATAGAACTCCTTATTCTAAAGAAGTAATGATCAGAACTGATAGTGTTAATGGTGGTGGAGTAGGAGTCGCTCGTATCTTTAGTTCATCTGATGGAATCTTGACAGGTACAGATACCGTCTCTGGTGCTTCCAGCAACATTATATATTCTCTTTATGCCGAAGCAGATATGGGCAAACTAATAGAGTCTTGCACATTAGATGCTGGTAAGGCCAAAGCTGATATATGTACAGAAGAAGAAAGACAATCTGGCCCAAATGCAGTATCAATAGAAGCTTTTTCACTCTGCAAACAAATTTCCGACTTACCAGAATTTGCAGAACAAAGAGATGCCTGTCTTGCTTGTACCAAAGGAACATTAGATAAGGAAGGCAATAAAGGAGTATGGACTGCCATTGGCTGTATTAAACGAGATCCTCAATCAATAATGCAACGGTTTATTTCTGTTGGGCTTGGAATGAGTGGCAGTGTTGCCCTCCTCACCTTCTTAGCTGCTGGATTCATCTTTAGCACTTCTCAAGGTGACCCAAAAGCATACGGACAAGCAAAAGAAATGATGACCGCTTCAATTATTGGTATTTTGTTTGTTATTTTTTCAGTCACTATCTTACAATTCATAGGTTTTGAAATTCTTAAAATACCAGGATTCGGGGGCCAAGGATAATGAAAAAAATACTTTTATCAGCAATTGTGTTTTTACTATTTTCTTTTTTTAATACACAAAAAGTCAACGCTATTTTTTGTGGATTAGTAAAAGATGATGGGTCTGGAAATCAAATTTGTGTAGATGAAAATAACATTGAGATTGGTGGTGGAGTCACATGTCCAAGAAATAGCACTGTGTGTTGTACACCTATTGCAGATTGTGAGAGTGTCTTTCCTATTGAAGATATCGTTGCCGGCCCAAGTAACCAATTTTTTGATATGTTAAATCCATTAGTACAAAATGGCACACCTGGAGTCTCTGACCAACTCAAGACACCTGGCGGCATTGTTTCTAGAATACTGCAGTTCTTATTTCCGTTAGCAGGACTCGTCTTGTTTGTTATGTTAATCTGGGGCGGTTTTGAAATCCTAGCAAAATCAGCAGAAGGAACAAAAGGAATTGAAGCAGGTAAAAACAGAATCACAGCAGCAGTTGTTGGATTTTTACTTTTGTTTGCAACCTACTGGATGGCACAAATCATCGAAGCTGTATTTGGAATAGTGATTGTTTAATTCTTCAAAATTTTGCTGTATTTCCAACTCGTCACGAACCTTCGGTTAAAATTGACTCGTTAAGAACACAATAAAATTTTACAATTATAAAATCAACCCTTACCAAAACGCCTCGTTCTTCTATTAAATTCAACAATCACTTCGTCCAACTGCTCTGAGTGCATTTCAGGAAATGGATAAGGAACAAAAATAAATTCTGAATACTGCTGCTGCCATGACATAAAGCCGGACATTCTGTATTCGCCACTGGTTCTAACGATAAAATCTGGGTCTGGCATTTCGGCTGTGTCTAAATGCTCTGCAATCAATTTTTGAGTAATTTCTTCTGGTTGTAGTATACCCTGCGCTACTTTTTGGGCAATTTTTTTCATTGTTCTGGTCAATTCATCTCTTCCACCATAGTTCATAGCAAGAGTGACAGTAAGTTTTGTTTCATCCTTTGTTTTTTCTTGGCCATCTCTAATTCTGTCCTGGATATCTTTCTCAAAACCAGTAATATCACCAATCATATTGAATCGCACACCTTTTTCTTTCCAACCATTTATTTGTTTATCAAAAATTCTTCTAAACAAATTCATTAAAAACTGAACTTCTTTTTTGTCTCTGTCCCAATTTTCTGTGCTAAAAATCCAAAAAGTTAAATATTGAAGACCAAGTTCGATTGAGTGATCAATTAACTCTTCAAAGTTTTCTGTAACAGCTTTGTTATGTCCTGCAAAGACTTCTAAACCATGGGCGCGAGCCCATCTCCTATTACCATCACAAATAACTGCAATGTGGGTTGGGATTGGTCCAATATTTTTTAATTTTGAAGTACTCATGTTTGAATTCATATTTTTATGCATGCTGTTTGAGGCATGTTTCCAAATTAGCCTAATTTCTTTATCTGATTATACCTGAAACAATCTAGAGTATGGTCATTAACCATGCCTGTTGCCTGCATGTGAGCATACATAATTGTTGGCCCTACAAATGTAAATCCTCTTTTTTTTAGATCCTTACTGATCTTTTTTGAAAGCTCAGTCTCTACCGGATATTCTGCGACAGTTTTCCAGCTATTTATGATGGGTTTTCTGCCTACAAACTGCCAAATATACTGTGAGAAACTCCCAAATTCTCTTTGTACTTCCAAAAACTTCTGCGCATTTGTAATTGCACTCGCAACTTTAAGTTTGTTACGAATAATTCCAGGATCTGCAAGTAATCGTGCCACATCATTTTCATTAAATTGGGCAACTTTTTGCACGTTCCAATCTGCAAATGCTTTTTTATATGTCACACGGCGTTTTAAAATAGTCTCCCAAGAAAGTCCTGCCTGAGCGCCTTCTAAAACTAAAAATTCAAATAATTTTGTGTCATCGAAAACCGGAACACCCCACTCTTCATCGTGATATTTTTGATAGTTCGTATTGTTTTCTGGAACCCAACTGCAACGGTGCATAGTATCAAATAAAATTAGGGTCTTTCCTAGAATAACGGCTTAAAGCGGAGCATTTTTAACAGAA
>CAZZDG010000039.1:0-8963 GCA_964652415.1 uncultured Pseudomonadales bacterium
TCTGGAGCATATATATTTTGCTGTACAATATACAAATAGTATGGAAGAACAAGAACTAATAGTACTCCTAAAAACCGGTGACGAACATGCTGTTAAAGTTTGGTTTGATTTGTACTACACAAGGCTTTTACCTGTTGTAGTTACAAAAGTAACCAACAAAAAAGATGCAGAAGAAATTACACAACAAACTTTTCTAAATTGTTTGAAACATTTACCTTTGTTTTTAGGTAAATCAAGTATTTGGACTTGGATGAACGCAATCGCAAGACATGAAATAGCTGATTATTTTAGAAAAAAATACGCGAAAAAAGCATTGCAGACAATTCCACTCTCAGATTTGCTCCCTTTGAATCAAATTTCTGATAGTGATGATGTTTCGCAAAAAGTTGCTGGGGTTTTATCTCAAATGAAAACGTATTATAAGGAGTTGTTACTTTTGAAGTATGCAGATGGCAAAAAAATTGCGCTGATTGCTAAAGAATTGGGCAAAAGTGTGAAGTCAATAGAATCAGATTTATTTAGAGCAAGAAAAAAATTTAAGGAGTTGTGGGCGGTTGCGTGAGTAGCATGTGAAACAAAACAATGAATGAAACTTTTCTAAAAAAACTACAAGCAGAAGCACAACAACAACAAAAATTATATACTTCTCGTATTATTCCAAAAGCATTTGATCCACTTACTTCATTTATTGGAGAAAACACTCTAGTTTTTTTGACAGCATTGTCAATTTTTACTGCAGTTGTAGTTGAGCTTGTAAAGCAGTTATGAATACAAGAAAAATTATTTTTTCAATTTTATATTCAATAGGGCAAATAACTACCGGATTGTTGTTGCACCCATATCAAACGATGCAATCTTTAGTAAAACAAAAATTGTTTATTTGGATGGCATTAGTGCCCAGTTTGTTCTTAAGTTTGCTGACAGTATTTTGGAAACTTGCTGTAGTTCCAACAGTGAGAATACTTTTTAGTTGCTCAAGTTCTGATTTTTTTGCGTGCAACTGGATTTCTTTTTTTTCTAACATAGTGACTTTCTTTTGTATGTATTGGCAAATTTTGTTATTGTATTTATTAGTACGATTTACCCTAGTGTATAGAAAATAGTACATGATAAAAGAAACAATACCAGATAAAACAGTGCGCCAACTTCTCATTGAAAAAGACGAAGTCTCTTTGTGCAACTTAGAAGGAACGATAGTTGGCAGAGACGATAAGTTTGCTGCCCATAAATATCCTTCAAAGTTGCATTTAGCTATTTCTGTTTGGTTATTTAATTCTAGCGGGCAAGTTCTATTTCAAAAACGAAGTAAAAAGAAAATTGTTGGAGCAGATTGGTGGGCAAATACAGTTTGTGGTAACGTTTGGCCAACAGAGACATTTTATGATTGTGCATTACGGAGATTAAAAGTTGAGTTAGGAATTATCACAGGCTTTACGCTCACTCCTGTTTATAAGTTTGCCTACAAAGCATATGGAAATGAAACATATGGGGAGCACGAGTTAGATCAGATCTATGTGGGATTATATGAAGGAAAAGTTGCCCCCAACCCAGATGAGGCGAGTGAATATGCTTGGGTTGATTTTTCAGAACTATTTAGAATGACAAGTATTCTTGACTATATTAGTGCTGGACAATCTTTGTTAATTGACGAAGAAGAGTTGCGGGATAAAACTCTAAGTGTTGTTATAAAAGTTGGCCCACAAGAATTGGAAATTGCTCCTTGGACGATTTTTATGCTCAAAAATCCACAACTTTTTGATGCATTCAAACAAGTTTTAAACAAAAAGTAATTTTTTTTGCATGATTTTGTTGTTTTTTTGCGACTAATATAGTGTGTCAAAGCAACATACTTTTTTTATTCGTGATGAGAAATTAACTGAAACAGAAAAACTAAAACTGCGACAGGATTTGATTTGTGATATCACTAATAAAAGCCCTGTAGACTTTACTGATTTATTTACTACAGACTTTCCTGTAGAAGAAGTTGGCAAAAAAAATTGTGAGAACTTGATCGGTTCTGTTGCTGTACCGGTTGGTATTGCTGGACCAGTTACTGTACAAACTCGTTTCATTTCTAATAACTATACAGTGGGTGACAAACAAGAAAAATCCTTTTTGATTCCTCTGGCAACAACTGAAGGTGCTTTAGTTGCTTCAATTCACCGAGGAACAAAGGTTTTGAATGTCGGCCAAACAAAAGTGATTGTTAAAAAAGTTGGCATGAGCAGATCTGTGGTTTTTGAATGTGGTTCTATTGATGACGCGGCAACTTTTGTTGAGTATTTTTCCCAGAATAGCACGTTATTTGCACAGTTGTGCGAAGAAACAAGTTCTCATTTAAAATTTTTATCATATGAAGTATTTACGAGAGACAAATTACTCTATTTTCGTTTTGTGTTTGATACAGATGAAGCAATGGGAATGAACATGGTAACGATTGCTTTGTCATATGCCTGGGACAAGTTTAAACGACAATTGCCAGACCATATCTGGGTTTCTTTACTCACTGTTTCTGGAAATGTGTGCACAGATAAAAAAGATTCAATGATTAACCGCTTGCGAGGCCGAGGATATTTTGTGACGGTTGAGACAAAAATTCCTGTGGCCCAGCTTGAGAAGTTGTTGAAAGTTAATGCACAAGATCTAGTAAAAACTCACTTAGTCAAAAATGTAATTGGTAGTAATGTTGCGGGATCTTTTGCGCAAAATATGCATGTGGCAAATGCATTGGGAGCTTTTTATTTAGCGACAGGTCAAGATATTGCTCATGTTGTTGCAGGAAGTGAAGCAAGTGTGCATTTTGAATTAATTGGAGAGAAACAGGACATTTTATATGTTGCGCTGACTCTGCCAAATGTGAGTGTGGGCAGTGTTGGTGGGGGGACTTGGTTGCCAAAACAAACGCAGGCTAGACTTACTATGTTGTGTGGCGAAGAAAGCGCGAAAGAAAGCAAATTTCCTTCAGCACAAGAAATAGCAATCGTTGCCGGTCTTGCGGCACTATCAGGAGAAATTTCTGGACTTGCTGCTTTAACAACAAACACACTTGCAAGCGCTCATACAAAATTGGGAAGATTGAAAATAGAAAAATAAAAAAAGTTAGAAAGTAAGTTGCGAGCGCTAGTTATTTAGATTTCGCATATTTTTTACAATGATATGTAATTCAAAAAAACCAGTGGGAATTGTTTCATATGGGGCGCGAATCCCTCGATTACAAATTTTAGGATCTTTGATTGCGCAAGCACAAGGAAAAACTGAACAAAAGATTTATAAAGCTTTGGGGGTTGAGTCAAAAACCGTTCCTGGAATTGATGAAGATACTATTACGCTTTCTACTGCTTCTGGATTTCAAGCGCTAGAGCGGTTGGAACTACTGAGTGTTGGTTCCAGTAAGAAAGTTGCTAGCGCGAATTGTCGAGAAAAAATTGGTGCGCTTTTTATTGGAAGTGAAAGTCATCCCTATGCGGTTAAACCTTCTGGTACTGTTGTTGCTCAGGCCTTAGGAATTGCTTCTGATATTCTGGATAAAAATAATTTTGTAAAACCTCTGGCTTTGGCGGATTTACAGTTCGCGTGTAAGGCAGGAACTCAAGCGATGCAAATTGCATTCTTGTATGTTCAGTCAGGTTTTTGTAAGTATGCTTTAGCAACTGGGACAGATACAGCACAAGCAAAACCTGGAGATATTTTGGAATACACGGCTGGGGCTGGTAGTGCGAGTTTTATTTTGGGATCAGAAGAATTGTTAGCTCGACTGATTGCAACAACTTCTGTGGCAACGGATACTCCAGATTTTTGGCGCAGACCATATCAGGGATATCCAGAACATGCAGGAAGATTTACTGCTGATCCAGGATATTTTGCACATATAAAAATGGCTGTTAAATTGATTTTAGAAGAGACTTGTTTGACAGCAAAAGATTTTGAATATTGTGTGTTTCATACTCCAAATGCAAAGTTTCCAACGCAGGTTGTGCGGGAGCTTGGATTTTCAACTCAACAAATTGAGGCAAGTTTGTTAGTAACCAAAATTGGAAATACATACGCAGGTTCAAGCATGTTGGGTTTGGCTGCGACTTTGGATATCGCGCACGCTGGTAAGAAAATTTTGGTTGTTTCTTATGGTTCTGGTTCTGGAAGTGATGCATTTATTTTTGAAACAACGCAGTATTTAGAAGTGGCAAGAAAAAAATGGATGGGTTCTGAATTTTTGTCAGATCAGTTACAAAAATTAAAGCACATTTCGTATGAAGAATATCGGGTGAATAGCGCACACTAGTTTTTGAAAAATATGAAAAAAATTACAATTATTGGTACCTATATAACGCAGTTTGGCGAACTTTGGGATAGATCTTTGGAGAGTTTATTTGAAGAGGCAGTTTTTGCTGCTTTGAATTCTGTATTGGGCTCAAAATTTGATAAAAAAATAGTTGAGCACGAATATGGAACAAAAATTTCTGAATCAAAATTTGCTGCGCAGGAAATTGACGCGGTTTTTGTGGCGAACATGGCTGGCGGCCAGTTCGCCAATCAATTACATCTCAATGCTTTAGTGTCACAGATGCTGCCACACAACCCGCCAGCGTTTCGAGTTGAAGCTGCATGTGCGTCTGGGGCAATGGCTTTGGAGTTAGCAGAACAAGCATTGCTTTCTGGAAAGTATACAACGGTTTTAGTTGTTGGTGCTGAAAAAATGACTGATGTTACAGCCCAAGATGCTACAAAAATTTTGTCTGGAGCAAGTGAATATAAAAAAGAATATGGGAGTACTTTTCCAGCACTATACGCATTGCTGGCTCGAGCTCACATGCGGGCTTTTGGAACCACGCGCGAGCAGTTATCTGCAGTAGCGAGCAAGAACCATACTCACGGGGTAACAAATCAAAAAGCACAGTTTAGAAAAGAAATTCCTATGGATGTTATAAGTATGAGCACTCTTATTGCTGATCCCTTGCGATTACTTGATTGTTCGCCAGTTTCTGATGGGGCTTCAGCAGTAATTTTGACTACCAAAACGAGCAAAAAATTTGTGAATAAACCGGTTATTGAATCGGTAGGGCACGCGCAAGATAGTTTGAGTTTAGCTGATCGTGAAAGTTTGACAGAATTAAAAGCAACGAGACTTGCCGCAGAACAAGCATATTTGGAAGCAAAAATTACTCCGAGTGATATTTCTTTTGCAGAAGTTCACGATTGTTTTACGATTGCAGAAATCTTAGCAATTGAGGATTTAGGGTTTTTCAAAAAAGGTACGGGTGGTAGCGCAACTCTTGCGGGATTAACTACACATAGCAGTCAGGAGGGGGTGAAAATACCTAGCAAAACACAAAGTGAAAATCAAAGAATAATAAACCCTTCTGGTGGGCTCAAAGCTTGCGGTCATCCAGTTGGAGCAACAGGAATTAAGCAGGTGGCTTTTTTAGCGGAATTATTGCAAAAGCAAGAGATTGGTGACAATTATAATTTGACTCAAGATAAAAATCATATTGCTATAAAATCTGGCGAAAAACCAAATACAAATAACAAAAACAAAATATATGCACTCGCACACAACGTTGGGGGAAGTGGCGCCACAGCGATTATCCATATTTTGAGCAGGGAGTTTTCTTAACTATGCAACCAGCACACTATCATCGAAATAGTAAGAATTGGCACCAGCTTTTAGGAAAGACAGGGGTCGTTGTATTTGCTACCCGTTTAGAAGTAACAGCAAAGGAGTTGGAAGACTTTTTGCCATACTGCTTCTTGCTCGTTGAATTAGATGAAGTTTTGGAAACTGGAAAAAAGCAGAAGTTAGAAATCATGGGAGAAGCCAAGACAGTGTTTTTACCTGGTGAGAGGGTGAGGTTAGAACTGCGAAAAAGTGCTATCCCAGATGAAAGATCGATTATTCCGTACGAACTAAAGGCTTGCAAGTTGTAGTAGCATTTTTTGCATGATTTTAAGTAATTTTTCCGACTATTATTGTATCTCGCATGATCGAGATTTTTTATGAAACATACAAGTTGTGGAAAATGTATTATTACTGGTGAACATGCTGTGGTATATGGCCAAACAGCTCTCGTTTCATCTTTGAATAGAGAATTATTCGTTACTCTTTTTGAGATTCCAGTAAAGTCGCGGGTGACAACCAAAAGAACAGCATATGAGCAATACATTTTTGATTTATTTTCTAAACAATTTTCAGTTGATACAAGCACAGTAGCAATTCAAGTTGATTCACAAATTCCACAAAAATCTGGGTTGGGTTCATCGGCGGCTTTTGCACATGCGCTTTTGCAAGCTTTAGCAGAATATTTTTCAATCAAAATTTCTCAAGATGAAATGTATGACCTTGTTTTGAAGTCAGAAGTTTTTATTCATAAAAAACCAAGCGGGATTGATCCGTGTGCAGTTGTATTTGGTGGAGTTCATGCATTTAAAAAAAACTTAGAAACGGGAACTTTTCAAAAACAAAAGCTTAGTTTTGCAAAAAAGTATGAATTTTTGCTAATAAACTCTGGGTCAGCTTCAGAAACAACTGGAGAGATGGTTGTTGGGGTTGCCGAATTACTAAAACAGAAACCTGAAACGATGGATGCTATAAAAAAAATTGGCAAGATTAGCAAGAAAATTCAAGAACAGTTAACAGCGGGGATATTTACAGGAGATCTTTTTGATGAAAACCAAAAAGATCTAGAAAAATTACAAGTTGTTGGAAAGACAGCAAAAACAATATTAGAAAAAATACAAAAGATTGGGGCACATGCAAAAATTACCGGTGCTGGTGGAGTAAAAACTGGTTCTGGTTGGATATTAGTCTATGACACAAATTTAGAAAAAATAGAAAGGATCTGTGTTCAGAATACTTGGGAAAACTTCAGGTTTACGGTACAATAGAACTTTTGGTAAAGAATATGACAAAAAATACACAATTAAAACAAGTTACTGCATCTGCTCCAGGAAAGCTCATGCTTTCTGTTGGATATGCAGTTGTGCACGGATACCCAACTGTGGTAACAGCAGTTGATCAGCGACTATTTGCGACAGTAACAAAAAATGGAGTTGACGTTTTTCATCTCGATGCACCAGACTTAGGTTTAACCTCATACACAAAAGATATATCAGAGCTTGGTAAAAAAGACTTACCTAAAGCAGTCCGCTTTATTGAGATTTTGTACAAGAACTTTTTAGAAAAATATCCACAAAAAGAAGGAATAATTGTCACAACAAAAAGCGATTTTTCTTCTACGTACGGATTTGGTTCGAGCAGTGCAGTCACTGTTGCCTTTGCAAAAGCGTTGACTACTTTATATGGTGTTGAGCTGAGTAATCAAGAGCTATTTGATTTGTGTTATGAAGCAGTAACAGAAGTTCAGGGAGTTGGTTCTGGATATGATTTAGCTGCAGCTATTTGGGGTGGCACTTTGTACTATGTGAGCCCAGCAAAAGTAGTGAAGTCAATTGAGTTAGAAAAAATGCCACTTATCATTGCCTATTCTGGTGAAAAAGCAGACACACCAACTTTAATTCGATTAGTTGATGCAAAATTAGATAAAAATCCTGAGAAAATTGATACAATCTTTAAACGAATCGCCACTATTGCTGAAGAGTTTGGGAAGTTTGCGCAACAAAAAAACTGGCAAGCAATTGGCAATTTATTTAATGAGTCACAAGAATGTGCTCGTGAGCTGGGAGTGAGTAATAATCGCTTAGAAAATTTAATCAGTGCAGCTCTTGACGCTGGTGCATATGGAGCAACTTCCTCTGGTGCAGCAGGTGGTGATTGTATTTTAGCAATTGCACCAAAGGAAGCTGAAAAAAATGTTATTGCAGCTCTTGAAAAAATTAATGGCAAAATAATTGAAGTTTCAATAGGAGCAGCAGGAGTTACAATTGAGAGTAAAGAAAGTGAAAATTAGAGTATGAAAAAGGCAACAATTAAGGCTTCAAGCGATATCGCTTTGGTAAAGTATTGGGGTAAAAAAGATGAGATTTTGAGGTTGCCGGAGAATGGCAGTGTTTCTATAGTTCTAGATGGCTTAGATACAATTACTACAGTTGAGTTTAATAAAAACTACACGGCAGACCAAGTTTTTATTCAAGACGAAGAAATAGAGAATTCATCAATTGAAGCAGCAAGAGTCAGTAAACATTTAGATAAAATCAGAGATTTAGCAGTGCAAGCAAATATTGAGGGGGCGCGTTGGTTTGCCAAAGTAGTTTCAAAAAACACTTTTCCTAGAGGTACCGGACTTTCAAGTTCTGGATCTGGTATGGCTGCGCTGACATATGCAGCCGCCACATCATTGGGATTAGAATTATCAGAAAAAGAACTAAGCATTTTGTCACGTCAAGCTTCTGGAACTGCATGTCGATGTGCGTGCGGCGGCTTTGTAGAATGGCTTGATGGAGAAACTTCTGATACTTCATATTCAGAAACAATTTTTACAAAGGATCATTGGGATATTAGAGATATAGTCGCTGTTGTTGACGAAGGAATGAAAAAAATTAGTTCAACTGAGGGCCACACCACTGCACAATCAAGCCCATTTTTTGCAGTTAGACAAGAAAAAATAAAAGCAAAAATTATTGCAGTGAAACAAGCAATTGCAGAGAAAAATTTTACAAAGCTAGGAGCAATAGTTGAAGCAGAAGCTTTGGAGTTCCACAGTATACTGCTCACAAGCATTCCACCACTTTTAGCTTGGTATCCAGGTACTTTGCAGGTTATGCAGGCAGTACAACAAATACGTGAAGAGGGAATAGAATGCTACTTCACAATCAACACTGGCTTTAATGTTCATATTTTAACTTTGCCAGAATTTGAGAATGAAGTACAAAAAAGATTATCAGCATTGCCACTTGTTGTCAAAACGTTGTCAGCAAAAGTTGGTGATAAGCCGTCAGAAATTGAAGAGCATTTATTTTAATTTTGGGTCTTTCCTAGAATAACGGCATAATAAGTGCTATATTCTTTGAAA
>CAZZDG010000040.1:0-8536 GCA_964652415.1 uncultured Pseudomonadales bacterium
ATTGTTCAAGCAGTTGATCAAGCTACAGATACTTTAAATCCCCAACAGCAATCAGCAAGATCTTCGAAAGAACGGGTTGAACCAGTTGCAGCTCCAGATAGAAAATCCATTGATGTAGGTGGAGGAATTCAGGTTGTAGAGCAAGAAAAAAAACCTGAAATACCAGTAGAAGTTGAAAGTTTTTTGCAAAGAGTTGAGGATCACCATGAGACTGCGCCAACAGAAGTCGTAATTGCTGATGGTACCTCAGAAATTCCAACAAACAGCTATCCAAGTCGACCAGTTATTGTGTTGCCAATAACTCAAGCAGAGGAAAAAGAGGGTGCAAAAAAATCACCAAAATTTAGTTTTAGATGGTTAGTTGAATTTAGTCATAAAATCATTAAAATGTTTACTGGCAAAGTAATATATAGACAGGAAGAGTAATGTTTGAGCAGGATTTTTTTGCACTAGCACTCCAATATCTCAGCATGGGAGTTATGCTTATCTTTTTGGTTGCGATTCTTACTTTCTTCTTTTTTATGCTGTTTCAGTGGTACAAGCATAGAAATAGAGAAAACAATGCGCTTGATTTTGTCACATTGCTCATCAGAGTTCCAAAGGATAATGAAACCAAGATTGATTCAGCAGAGCAAATGTTTGCAGGTTTATATTCATTAAAAAAAACTGGCGTACTTGCGTTTACTAAAGCTGAAGATTTTTTTTCGCTTGAAATAGTGGCAATGGAGGAAGATATTGCTTTCTATTTAAACTGTCCTCGAAGGATTAGAGATTTAGTTGAAAAACAGATAAATAGTGCCTACTCTAATGCTGAAATTAAAGAAGTTGATGAAGTCAATATATTTAATAAAAAAGGCAAGGTCGCATTTGCCTCAATAAAATTGGAAAAAGCTTCCTTTTACCCAATAAAAATGTATAAAGATTTGCCTATTGATGGTTTAAATTCTCTTACTTCAGCTCTTTCTAAAATGGGCGCAGGGGAAGGTGCTATTATTCAAATTTTAATGCAACCTGAAAGTAAAAAATGGCAGAATCAAGGACATTCATTTGTTGCTTCCCAGAAAAAACGTGAGGCAGATCCAAATAAAGCAACGTACGGACATGACCCAAAAGAGATGGAAGTAATTGGTCAAAAAGCAGAGAAGCCAGGTTTCAGAGTATCAATTAGAGTTGTTGTATCTGCAAAAGAAGATTACATTGCTGATTCGCATTTAACGAATATTAAAGGTGCATTTTCACAGTATACCAGTGCATATAACTCCTTTAAAAAGTCATTTATTTTCTTTAAACATCTGTTTATGATCGACTTTTTATACAGATACATACCACTTTTTAATAAAGATACTTTTGTATTAAATACTGAGGAGTTAGCGACACTATTCCACTTACCAAATAAAACTGTTGAAACACACCATATTCGTTGGCTGAATGCTAAAAATGCACCTGCACCAAATAAAATTCCTAAAGAAGGATTGCATTTAGGAAAATCTACCTATCGTGGTGAAGTTCGTGAAGTTTTCATTGGAGAAGATGATCGTAGGCGCCACATGTACATTGTGGGAAAAACTGGTACCGGTAAATCAGAGTTTTTGAAAGAAATGATTTTACAGGATATCGAGAATGGTAAGGGTGTGTGTGCAATTGACCCTCATGGCGAGTTTATTGAGGATATTTTACAGTTGATGCCGCCAGAGCGCGCTGATGACGTGATTTATTTTAATCCATCTGATTTAACCCGTCCAATGGGTCTTAATATGATGGAGGCAGACTCAGAAGAACAACGTCATTTTGTGGTTGGCTCTGTGATTGGTCTGATGTATAAGCTTTATGATCCACATAGGACTGGTATTATTGGTCCTCGATTTGAACACGCAATTCGTAATGCTATGTTGACTATTATGTATAAAAAAGGCACGACATTTATTGAGTTGGTGCGTATCATGACTGATACTAAGTTCCTTGATGAGATGTTGCCTTTAGTAAAAGATCCGGTGGTTAAAAGATACTGGACTGACCAGATCGCGCAAACTTCAGATTTCCATAAATCTGAAGTTCTGGATTATATCGTTTCTAAATTTGGTAGGTTTGTTACCAATAAAACCATGCGTAATATTATTGGGCAACCATTTAGTTCATTTAATATTAGAGAAGCAATGGACAGTCAGAAAATAATTCTCTGTAATCTTTCTAAGGGTATTTTAGGAGAAGAAGATGCTAAGTTTTTAGGTTTGATTTTGGTGCCAAAAGTTTTGACTGCTGCTATGGCTCGTCAAGATATGGCTATGGAACTGCGTAAAGATTTCTACCTCTATGTTGATGAGTTTCAGAATTATGCTACTGAAGATTTTGCTGTGATTTTATCTGAGGCCCGTAAATATCGGCTCAATTTGATTGTTGCGAATCAGTTTGTGAGTCAGATTGATGAAGAAGTTAAGAATGCTGTGTTTGGTAACGTAGGTACTATGGTGGCGTTTCGTGTTGGTGTGCCTGATGCTAATTTCTTACAACATGAGTTTGCGCCCACCTTTAATGAGGGTGATCTTGTTAATATTGAAAAATACCATGTCTATGTTAAAACAATTGTTAAGAATGAACCAGTACAACCGTTTAGTATGTCTTTGATGAAAGATATGGACAATATCAAGGCTCGTATGAATCCAAAACAGGCTGAAATGATTAAGGAGTTATCTCGATTAAAATATGGTAAAGATAGAGATGTTGTTGAGGCTGAGATTCAAAGCAGAAGTAATCTGTAAGTGTAACTGGAACTTAATTTTTACTTACTCAATGAAGGATTTAGTTTTTCGTAATCATCAACAACTTGTTTGCAGTAAATATATTTCCCATATTCAAACGCTTTTTCGTGAATTGGAGTAGCGTCTTCTTGAGTTGCAGCGGTTACAGAAGAGCCAAGCACATTTCCTGCATGTTTACCAACCTCTGTAGTTTTTTGTGAGAGGGTATGAATTTCTGATTCAGTGTTTTGTACTGTATTTTGGAAATCTTCAGTTATTTTTTTAGAATCAAGGTTTTCTAACTTTTCTACAGCCGGAGCAAGAAGCGTTGTTTTTAATTTTGGCACAACAGTGGCTGCTAATTTTTGTGGATCGCCGAAATAATAAAAAGTCGCACCGGCTACAACTAAGACAAGAAATAAAAATAATTTTGTTTTTAAGAAAGGAAACATAATAATTACAGTATACTAGTTGGGGTATTTAATTGCGAGGGGTCTGATTACTCGTATCTGAGGGCTTCAATTGGAGAAAGTTGTGAGGCCCTTTTGGCTGGTGCGGCACCAAAAATGAGCCCAACTAATGTTGAAACCCCGAATGCCAAGATAACTGCGCCTAAGGTGACCTTGGCTGGGAAGTAAATTTGCATTACTAAAGTTCCAAGATACGCAATAATGAGCCCTATTAATCCACCAAGTACAGAAATAATTGCTGCTTCAATCAAAAATTGTAATAAAATAGTGTTTGGAGTTGCTCCTAATGCTTTTCTTAAACCAATTTCTCGAGTTCTTTCGGTAACAGAAACAAGCATGATATTCATAATGCCGATACCTCCAACAACAAGTGAAATACTTGCGATTCCACCAAGCGCAATTGTCAATACTCCTAAAATTTGATTGATAGTATCAAGTATTTTGGATTGATCAAAAACAGAAAATTCATCTTCTTTATATTTTTTACTCAGTTGTTTCTCGATTGCAGAAATTGATTCTGGAATATTTTCTGCTGATTTTGTTTTCACAATTATTTCTACAATTTTTTTTGTATCAAACTGTTTAAAAAATGTTTCGATTGGAATATACACGTACGTATCAAATGATGGGCCACCAAAACTACTTCCAGCTTTTTCTTGAACGCCCACAACTTTGAAATTTTGACTGCCAAGTTGTACAGTCTTGCCGATTGGGTCTATTTTGCCAAACAATTTTTCTGCGACGTCAAAGCCTAAGACAATAACTTTTGTTTTTGAATCGTTCTCAATTTTTGTAAAAAATCTTCCTTTTTCTGTTTTTACATTTGATTGTACATCTGGATATTCATGAGTCGAGCCAATGATACTAACGCTTTTCTCTTCGCCCCTATATGAAATTTTTTCAGTTTTGGTAGTGAAGGGAATTGCGGTTTGCACAAATTCACGAATTTTTTTGATTTCAAAAACATCATCCATTTTTAGTTTTGAATTTGAAAGCGCGCTGAGTTGGTTTTCTCTGCTGAATCCACCATCTTCTCCAAAAGGGTCGCCGGGGAAAACAAGCACCGTATTTGCCCCAAGCTCATCAAACTGTTCAGAAATATATGCTTGTAACCCAGTTCCAATTGAGGTGAGCATAACAACTGAGCCAACACCGATAATCACGCCAAGTGCTGTTAAGAAGGATCTTGATTTGTTAGTCCAGATTGCTTTGAGTGCTATTTTTAAAACGTTTTGCATTTTCTATTTTTTCTTTATTCTGCAGTCAGTTGTGTTAGATCTTGTGTCTGAGATTATTGCACCATCTTTGAATTTAATTTGTCTATTAGCACAACCCGCGATATCTTCTTCATGGGTAACCATAATAATAGTCTTGCCCTCGTTGTGCAAATCAACAAGCATATTCATAATTTCCTGGCCACTTTTGGTGTCAAGATTTCCTGTTGGCTCGTCGGCAAAAATAATTGCCGGGTTATTAATTAATGCTCGAGCAATTGCTACCCGTTGCTGTTGGCCACCAGACAATTGTGCAGGGGTGTTTTTTAATTTATCTCCCAAACCAACTTTTTCAAGAAGTGCGATAGCTCTTTTTACTTGTTCTGCTTGCGGTACGTTGGCATATACAAGGGGGAGCGCAACATTATCAATGGCGGTAGTGCGGGGGAGCAAATTAAACTGTTGAAAGATAAACCCAATTTCCTTATTTCGTAGGCGAGCACGTTCAATCTCGTTGTATGCAGTTACATCTTTACCTTTGAGAATTATTTTACCAGTTGTTGGTTCTGCCAACATGCTTGCAACTTGTAAAAAGGTTGATTTACCCGATCCTGAAGGTCCCATGATAGCTATAAATTCTCCTTCTTGCACCTCAAATTCAACTTTATCCAAAGCTTTCGTGGTTGTGGAACCCATTTGGTAGTGTTTTGAGACTGTCTCTAGTTTAAGTAACATTTTATAAATTTGGCTTTTTATTCAGGAATAACAATTTCATCTGATTCTGAGAGGCCAGAGAGTATTTCTACCAACTCATCAGTTTCAAGTCCAACGGTGATTTCTCTTTCCTCAGATTTGTTTTCACCTGTTTTGACATTTACATACATTTTGTCATCTCTTTGGATTAGGGCGACAGCGGGGATTGTTAAAACACTTTCTTTCTCTTCTAGAAGAATTTTCGCATCGCCATTCATGCCAATTCTCAATAGTTGGCTTACTTGTGCCTCTGTGAGTGGGAATTCGACGATAAATGCTGTTCCACCGCTAGTCTCTGTGCTGACATAGCTAATGTAGCTTACGGTTGTAGTGAGTTCTTCATCAGGGAGTGCATCAAGAATTAATGTTGTTTTTTGTCCCGGTTGAACTAAGGCAATATCTGATTCATCCACTGCTGCTCTAAAAGTGAGTGTTTTTGGATTCACAATTTCAAAGTAGTCTGAGCCGAGAAGTTGCATTCCGGCAACTGAGGTTGGAGCTACAGTTAAAATTCCTTCAATTGGGGAGTATAACGCTGAATTTTTGATTGCTATATCTCGTATCTCTACATTTAAAACTGTATTATTAAGATCCCACTGGTTTTTGTCTTCTGTTCTCTGTTCATTAGTTAATAAAACTTTGTCCTTATTTGCATCTTGAGTAGTTTCCCAATCCCAACGTTCTTGCATGTAGGTGTTAAGATCTTGTCCGAGTTGTTTTTCGAGTGTGGCTTTATCTACGGTAGCGATTGTTTGCCATTTTTTGACCTGATCACCTTCTTTGGCGCCGATATATGTCAGCTTGCCTCCAGCAATAAAGCGAAGACGAACTTTTTCTTTAGCATCAATATGACCAGAAACATCTAGAGTTTTGATAATATTTTGAGTGACTGGGTGTTCAAATTTGAGGACGACAGTATTGGCAGCTTTTGAGCGGGCGGTAAAGAAAATACCTAAAGCAATGATGAGGACGATTCCTAAGGATAATTTCCATCTTTTTTTAATTGTGTTGATAGGTGATTTGAGTTTTAGATTCATTTTATAAAAACTTTCTAGACTACTATTATATATCAAATTTTGAGTTGTGCTGACTATACTGCAGGCGATACTAATTGCGGATGCAATTTCCTGGTATATAATTCATGTATAGCTTTTTATAGTTAAGAGTCGATAGCTCAGTTGGTAGAGCGGTGAGCTTATACCTCACTGGTCGGGGGTTCGAGTCCCTCTCGACTCACAAATCAAATATTTAAGGCTAAAAGTGTCCCATTCTCACAGGGCCGAATATATGTTTGCGGTTATTTATGGTATCATACGAGTAGCCTTAATGATTAATTTATTTTTTAAACATATTTCCTTAATTAGTTTCCTTGGCAGTGTTATGACTGCTGTATTAGTTTTATTGATACCAACCCTATTTTCTAGCGAAGCATTTGCGCGACTATTTGTGCCTATTGGAGGGATCATCCATGAGGCAGTAGGCGCATTGATTATAAGTGTAATATTTGCTTCTATACTCATTTTTAAGGATAAATGGTTTGATAGGATACTTCAGATCAGCGTCAGCGCATCCATTTTTATATCACTTTATCTTGCTGGAAGAATTATGATGGACGGCATGCAAATAATATGGAACCGAAGTTGGTGGGCTTTGTTATCAATTCTGTTTGGATCTGTTTACTATATTTTCATCTTTACTTTGCCTCAGTTTACAGTGTTGTTATTAAAAAAATTAATTCATATACCATCGGCATCTTCCAAGTAGATTAGGAAGAGAGTATTTCCATCCGTATTTTGCGTTATTCCTAACTCCCTTAGCTTGTGATATGTCTTTAGAACACTCTGAAATAGGTGTTTCACCGAGTATGACTCGGCTCCACCATGAGCCCTGAGGGCTCACTAGGCATAAAATCTAGGCTAATTAAAATAAACCTGGATTTTATAATGTTTTTTCTCAGGCTAATAGTGTTCAGATAGCCTACATTCATAGTTGAAAACCTAACTTCGCAGCTCTACTGGTCATATGGGTACACTTCTAAACAAAGTTTAAGACTAAATCTTCCTCTAGAAACTTAATATTTGTAAAGTCTGTCAAAACGCTTTTAACTCTATCCAGATAAGGGAGTAGGGTGGCCATTTAAAAACCATTTGACTCACAGTAATTAAAAGCCCCGCATTTTGCGGGGCTTTTTTTTCTTTTAAGAAATTTACACTTCTATTTGCTTTACAGTAAGAAGAAGAGTGCTGCACCAATTCCAAGTGTTACCAAACCAGCTTTCAACCAGTTCATCCAGTCTTCAGGCCCAGTTTGTGGGAGTGCTGGAGGAAGTGTAGGCTGTGCTGTTGAAGTTGTTGGTAGGGTACAGCTTGTAGAAGTTGGAGCACCAGGTAGTCTACATTTGAGTGTTCCATCTTCTGTTGTTGCACAAATGTGATTGCTGTTAGAACAGTCTGCATTCGTGACACAAGTGTCATTACAACCAACAGTTGGTGTAGCCGTAGGTGTAGGAGTTGGTGTAGCCGTAGGTGTAGGAGTAGGAGTTGCTGCTGGCGAACACGTAGTAGATGTTGGGTTTGAAGCTAATCTACAAGTTTGTGTAGTCGTATCACAGCTGTATTTATCATTAGTTAGCTGACATTGAGTATTAGAAGTACACGCTCCGTTGCAGGCTATAGCTCCAATTGGAGGTGCGCAGGTAACAGATGTTGGATTTGTTTTGAATCTACATGCTTGTGCAGTTGCGTCACAATACCATTTGTCGTTTGCTAGAGTACATCTGTCTGTTAAAGCAGCAGGTTCGCAAGGAGAATTACAGACCAAAGCTGCGGGTGCACAAGTTGCAGAGGTTGGATTAGCAGTTAATCTACATTTGTTAGTGACACATGAATATGCTGATCCAAGGGAACCTTGACATTGTTCAGTAGTTGTACAGTCGCTGTTACACTGGTAAGTAGTAACTGGGGTACAAGTCGCAGAAGTTGGATTAGCAGTTAATCTACATTTGTTGGTAACACATGAGTATGCAGAGCCAAGGGGACCTTGACATTGTTCAGTAGTCGTACATTCACTATTACATTGTAAGCTTGCAGTAGGAGGTGTACATGAGCCATTATTTGGATATGTAGCTAATCTACAACGGTCAACAGCAGCAAGAGGAGCTTCTCTGTACCAGATTTTACCACCACGGACGTAATGATGTTTGATACTATTAGTAGCACTAACATGGAGACCCATATCAGTTATTTCGCCAGTACCACCAGTTAAGCTAGCAGTAGCATCAACCCAGAGTCCCCATTTAGAACTAGTGTGACTCCATGCTTTACCGCCTCTTAATAAATAAGCAGAAACTATATTTCCATGTCCA
>CAZZDG010000041.1:0-8133 GCA_964652415.1 uncultured Pseudomonadales bacterium
GTCTTTCAAAGAATATAGCACTTATTATGCCGTTATTCTAGGAAAGACCCTAGATTGATTCGTTTTTCTTCTGTGTAGCTATCTAAATCATTTTGTTGCACAACAGGCATAACTTGAATGTTGAGAAGTCGCAATGATCGTAACAAAATGCCGTTCACTGGATCTCGTTTCAAGTCATAGTGTTTCATTCCTGCTGGTCCCATGAAGTGTCTGGCATTCGTTAAGTGTGAAAGGATAAGAGAAATAGCAACAGAGACATCTTGTGTTGACGTATGGTTTAAATAGATTATCAGTGCTTGTTTTTTGAGTGCCTCGTTTGCCTCAGCTAGGTTTTTTAAGCTTTGTTCTGAGAGTGGTTCAAAGTTATGAGCCTCACACACCTTGCTCCATATCTTTTCTGCGAGAAGAGACCTTAGAGTTGGCTGTAAGCCAACATCGTCATAATTTTTTCTTGACTGCATTAGTTATTTTTTCCCTCATACTTTGCAAGTTCCATTTGAACATAGTTGTGGGTTTCTTGCCAGTTGTTCATACCAGCTTTAGGGACAATAATATATGCACCCGATGCAGATCTTGTATTTTCTAGAACATTTTGAGTACTCAAGGTTATGCTGATGGTTTGCATATTAAGGGCAGTTGTTAATTTTGGCGCAAGGGTAGCAATACTATCTATAGTGAGGTCAGTATCAGTATGCGCAATCATTTCTTTATAAAACGTAGGGATTTTTTTGAGTGCGTCTAAAGAAAATAATTTTTCTCTTATCGCGATGAGGAGTTCTTGTTGGCGTTTGCTTCTTGAGAAATCACCTCCGGCAGAGCCGTGGCGCGAGCGTACATACGCGAGCGCGTCTCCCCCTTCCATTTTGTGTTTTCCAACTGAGTACTGAATGTGTTCATATCTACACTCAAATTTACTTTCTAACTCAAAACCAGAAAGAGTATTGCTCAACTGGGTAACTTCTTCAGGTGTTTTACCACAAGTGTCTAGTTCTTTTCCCTGAATCGGATACCAGGGGTCGTCAAGAGATTCAGTAACAGTTACAGTAAGTCCATCTAAGATGCCACCGATTGCTCTTTTAAATCCAACAAAATCGACTGAAATAAATGTATCGATGGGGATCCCTGTAACAGTTGTTGCCATTTTTTTAGCAACTTGTGCGCCAGTATGAATAGGGTCTTTGCTATTTCCTAAGCTAAATGCAGTATTAATTTTTCCAGTTGTGCCATCCGGTAGTGATACATATAAATCACGAGGGATAGAGATGAATGCGATATTTTTTTTATCAAAATCAAACAAGACAATTTGAATAACATCACTTAAGAACCCACCTTGGTGTCCAGCTCCGCCATATCCCAACAATAAAACAGCGAGGGTATTTTTATTTTCAAAGTCAGGTATGGGAGTAAAAATAACATCTTCAGCTGCAAGCACTTGTGGTTGAGTCTCCCCTACAACTTTTGTTTTTTGATTTGAAGTGTAGATATATGTTGCAATTGTTGAGATTGTTACAATAACAAGCGCAAAAATTGTTAAGTACACAGTTGATTTTTTTTCGAAAAGTTTTTTTATCACGGTTCACTGTATTGTATCTTCAGCTCTTTCTCAGGTAAAGCGTTATAATAGTACTGCAATGAAACTGTTATTAGTAGAAGATGACCACAGAATTTCATCAGTTGTAAGAAAAGGGCTAGAACAAGAAGGTTTTATTGTCGATGTCGCTTTTAATGGTGAAGCGGGATTGGAGATGGCGTTGAGTAATGGTTTCGATGTTGTAGTGCTTGATTTAATGTTGCCTTTATTGGATGGTATGGAGGTTTGTAAAAAGCTACGAGCAGCAAACAATCAAACTCCTGTATTAATGTTAACTGCAAAGTCTGAAGTTTCTGACAAAGTAAATGGGCTTACGGTCGGAGCAGATGATTATTTAGCAAAGCCTTTTGCATTTGAAGAGTTACTAGCAAGAATTAAAGCTTTAAAAAGAAGGTCTCGAAAGCAGCAATCTGAAGTCGTTGCCGTCAAAGATTTAGAGTTACATTTAAACACATTTGAAGTGAAACGAAATGGAAAAAATATTGAACTTTCAAAAAAAGAATTTTTGTTGTTGGAGTATTTATTACAAAATAAAAATAAAACTGTAAGTAAAGAACAGATTATTAATAAAGTTTGGGAGTTTGATACCGATATACTGCCAAACACAGTTGAAGTTTTTATTGGATATCTGAGAAATAAGATTGATAAACCATTTAAAAAATCAGGATCGCTGATACAGACAGTGCGTGGGTTTGGGTATAAAATAACTGAGAGCTAATGTATTTATTACTATGAATGTTTTTGCACTCACAAGAATTAAGCTCACTATTTGGTATGTAACAGCAATCATGACAGTGAGTGTTGTGTTTAGTGTAATTATTTTTTCTGGAGTTTCCCGTAACATTGAGCAAAGTTTTATTCGTGCTGAAAATAGGCTCAGGGCATTGCCAAACTCAGAAATTGGACAACAGATATTGCGCCAAGCAATAAGTGAGAGAGAGTCAATTAACTTACATCAATTATTTTTAGATGAGTTATATGAGTCAAAACAGAAAGTTGTCTATTATTTGTTGTTTGCAAATAGTTTTATTTTATTCGTGAGTTTAGTGGCAAGTTATGTTTTGGCAGGAAAAACATTGCAACCTATAGAAGACGTACTCATAGAACAAAAACGGTTTATTGCAGATGCTTCGCATGAACTCAAGACTCCCCTTACCAGTTTGAAAACAGCAATCGAGGTGTCTTTGCGTGATAAAAAATTAGCCACTTCTGCCAAGAAGATTCTTGAGAGTAATTTGGAAGATGTAAATTCTATTAAGCAGTTGATTGATAGCTTGTTGCAGTTAGCGAGTCAAGAAAATAAGACAGTTGTTATGCAGTTAACTGATATTCACGAAGTATTAAGTAGAGTGCTTAAAACCATGCAACCACTAGCAGAACAAAAAGGGGTGAAATTAATTTCAAAACTAAAGCACCAAGAAGTACTTGGCTCTGATACTGGTTTGCTACAGCTTTTTACAGTTTTAGTGGATAATGCAATTAAGTATACAAACCTAGGTGGCAAGGTAAGAACTGAGGTTGTGGTAAAAAAGAAGTCAATAGTTATTACTATAGCAGATACAGGAATTGGAATTCATAAGAAGTACTTACCATATATTTTCGACCGATTCTACAGAGTTGATTCCAGCAGAACGAGTAGTCAAAGATCAGGTTTTGGTTTGGGTCTTTCTGTGGCAAAACAGGTGATTACAAATCATAAAGGTACAATTCTAGTTTGTAGTGAGCTTGGTAAGGGTACAACTTTCAGTGTGACGCTCCCCCTCTAAATTTCTGCATTTTATTTTTTAAGTCTATTCTCAGTTTCGTTGTTTATACTTGGTTTTAGTAAAAAATCAAAATAATAATTCCTGAAAGGAAATATGAAAAAAGAATTAAAAAAAACTTCAATGAAATATGTAGTTTTACCAATTGCCATGCTTGGGTTAGTTGCAGTGATGGCTTGGTCAGTTACAGAAAAAGTCAGTGCTTTTGGGAGTACTGCTGGTAGAGGTGCGGGTGGTAAAGGCACAGGAGAATTTGCTGCTGTGATTGCTCAAAAGTTTGGACTTGATCAAACTGCAGTTGAAGAGACAATTCAAGAGTACCATAAACAAGAAATGGAGCTCAGACACCAAGAGATGGAGTCAAGAATGGAAGAGCGACTACAACGTGCTGTTGAACAGGGTAACTTAACTGAAGTCCAAATGCGAGCAATTTTAGAAAAACATGACGAGATGTACGAACGTATGCAGGACCTCCACGACCAAGACTTATCTCAAGAAGATATGAGAGAGATGCGTGCAGATATTCGTGAAGAAATGCAAGCATGGGCTGAAGAACAAGGAATAGGTTTTGAAGCCTTTATGAGTGTTGGAAGACGAGGTAGGCAGCTGCGAGATTAGCTGATTGATCTGAATTTTCTTTCGAATATGCAGTTTGCTGACATTCAGGCACGCAAACTGCATATTTTGTAGTATTCTAAGGTTATGATTAAGAAAATGATCATACCAGAATATAGATTTTTTGTTTTACTCTTTATAATTAGTTTGACGTTGTATGTTTTTGGAGTGTTAAGAGTCACAAGTATATTTTGGGGTGACAGTTTATATTATTACGCATATACAAGATCGATTGTTGTAGATCAAGATATTGACTTTACCAATGAAGCTTTTCACCCACAACTTGGGTTTCCGAATCCACCAGAAATTTCAAAAGAAACGGGGAGAGTTACTAATAAATTTTCACCCGGCACTGCTCTCTTTTGGATACCGGGAATGTTACTCGGGCAAATGGTCAGTTTTGTTGGCAATAGTTTTATAGGTAGAGAGTATTTTTTGATGAATGGTGTTGGTGTTTTACCACAGTTTATTGTGGCAGTGAGCGCAGTTTTTTTTAGTATTTTGGGATTATGGTATTTGTATCAAATCTTAAAAGAAGTATTTGGTCAAAAAACTGCAACTCTTTCGACCTTACTTTTATTTTTTACTACACATATTTTTTACTATACAGCAATGGATCCAGTTAACTCACACTCTATATCATTTTTACTTTCCGCTTTTTTACTGTATCAGTTGGTTCAAGTTTTAAAAAAAGAAATAACTTGGCAAAGAGTAATACCAATGGGAGTGACAGCAGGATTTTTAATGTTAGTTAGGAACCAAGATGTTGTAGTTGTGTTTCCAGTTTTATTAGCACTTATTTTAGCAAAGAAAGAGTCTATATTGCATAAATTAAACTGGGTTACATTATATTGTGGTAGTGCTTTTCTTATTTTCAGCGTTCAGATATATACGACAATCAGTTTATTTGGAGTATTGGGAAGTCCCTATCTATTAAGAGGTGAAACACTCAGCTGGTTACAACCAAATTTTTGGCGAGTATTGTTCACACTCGAAAATGGTTTATTTTTCTTTGCTCCTATACTATTGTTTTCTGTCATTATGCTTGTAAAAACTTTTTTGAATCAGATTCGTAAAAGAAAAAACAACAACGGCACTTCCCTACCCATTTTAGTTTTTGTTTCTTTGATGACATTTTTATTACAACTATATGTGGTTGCGAGTTGGGGAGCAGAAATAATTGGTGGCCCATATGGATCGCGCATGTTTATAAGTGTGTTTCCTCATCTTAGTATAGGAATTGCACTTTTTATTTCATTTATTTTGCAGAAATTACAGAAATCACAGTTTTTATTATTTCTTGTATTTTTGACGGCGCTGCTTTTTGCGAATATGGTACTCCAAACATTTTGGATGTTATACCGATTCTAACTTGACTTCACTCGCGAAAAGTTCTTTAATTACCGTATATGTTAAATCCTCAAACAACTGATTCAACCATCCCAGAAAAGGTAACCCAACCTGCACAAACTGTTTTACAGCATAATGGAAAAGACTGCTGTAATAAACCTGAAGGTTGCGGAAACTGCATGAAAGGTGGTATGCCACTCAAAAAAGAAATGCTTTCATTTATGACTTTGTTGTTAATTGGTGTGACAACAGTACTGGCAGTTTTGTTGGTGAATGAAAAAAGAGCAAAATTATCGACAGTATCTGCACCTGCTGGCGAGAATCAACCGGTAGCTATGCAAAAATATGCATTGCCTGCAGTCCCTTCAATAAGTGAAGTTATTCAATTACCTGACCCAAAATTAAAAGGCGCGCTCTCTGTTGAGGCAGCACTGCAAATTAGAAGAAGCAAGAGGTTCTATTCTGAGGTGCCGGTTACTATGCAAGAACTTTCACAAGTATTGTGGTCTGCACAAGGTGTTACAAATGAGTTGGGAAATAGAACAGCACCATCAGCAAAGGGGGCATATCCGTTCTCGATATATGTTGTTGTTAGAAATGCAGAGAATATAAAGGCTGGATTATATTTATACAATCCAACAGATCACACTTTGGGCAATTTAGGTTTGGCAAATGCAGGAGAAAAACTTATCGCAGCAGGTGTCCAGGATAATGCACAAAAAGCACCAGTTGTTATGGTTTTAGCAGCATCACCAGCAAAAATGACGAGTAAATTTCCAGATGCTGATCCAATGCCAAACGTGTATTTAGAAGCTGGTCATATTGGTCAAAATATTTATTTGCAAGCTGAATCAATCAAAATGGCTACAGTTGTAAGTGGTGGTTTTAGTAAAGATAAGGTAGCTGAAGCCATAGGGTTAGATCCAGTTAACCAATCAGTTATTTACTTAGTACCATTTGGTCACATTGGTGAGGCGCCAGCCGGAGATTCAGAAAAATAAAAAATTATGAATAAGTTCGTTCAGTCACTTTTTTTAGCAGTCATTATTTTCGTTATTTCAGTGCAGTCAACTTTTGCACAAGCAAAAGTTTTTACTGCTCAAGAGTTGAGTAAATATAATGGAAAAGATGGGGCAAAATCCTATACGGCTTTTGAAGGTAAAGTATATGACGTCACAGATAGCAAACTGTGGGCGCTTGGTGAACATTTTGGTTTACAGGCAGGAATTGATCTGACTGAAAAAATGAAAGATGCGCCGCACGGTCCTGAAGTTTTTTCTGGTTTTACCATTATTGGGACACTTGAGGGTGCTCAAAAAGAAGAACCAAAGGTTGATGAAGTAACAGATACAGTAGCTCAAACTGACGCAATGCCTTGGTATGCAAAGAGAATCAAATTTTTGGATATTTCATTGCTTGGTTGGACAGGAATATTACTTGGAATATTTTTTGTATTTACTTTCGCAACTTGTTTTGCACTTCCATGGGCAAAATTACCACTACCGTGGAGAGGTTCAAAAATCGGGTCGGACCCATTAGACGAGTCAGGAACCCATATGGTATGGAGTTCTATTCATAAACACTTTGTGTGGGTTACTGTTATTTTTGGCATAATTCATGGTATTCTAGGTTTCTTACAAATGTTCGGTATTTATCTATAATTTGAATTTATGAGCACTTCTCCAGCTATTCACATAATTTATGCTTCGACTGGTGGAAACACCGAGCATGTTATGGAGCAAGTCGCGAAGTATTGGCAAGCACAGGGTGTTTTAGTTGAGCTTCACCGAAGTGAGCAAACCCCCCTTTCTGTCATTACAGAAAATAAGTACTTTTTATTCGCTACTTCTACCTGGGATCATGGGGCAATCAATCCTTTTTTTACTGTTCTTTTAGAACAGATGCAGACTGCAGATTTTAAAGGTAAAACGGCCTCCTTTGTTGGCTTAGGTGACCGCAGATATGAGGAACATTATTTTTGCGCAGGAATGACTACGCTGAAAGAAGTTTGGGAGAAGAATAGTGGAACTACTGTTGGTGTTAACTTAACAATTGGCAGAGAACCATTTGAAGAAGTGATTGAAATAGCGATAAAAAATTGGGCAGAAAAAACCTTACCACTCTATCAAGTACAGGGAACTCAAAATGAAGTACCAACATAGATTTGTTGTGAAAGTTGCGGGAGAATCTGGCATGGGTGTGAATTCTGTGGGTGAAGCTCTTGCGAAGGCTTTAAAAAATAGTGGGATGTTTATTTTTGGATACCGTGAGTACCCCTCTTTGATTAGAGGTGGGTATGCTTGTTACCAGTTAGACATTTCTGATTCTAAAATTAATGCTTCTTCAAGTGAGTGTGATGTATTATTGAGTTTGAGTAGAGTTTCCTTGAATGCGTATTTAAAGACGGTGCGTCAAGGTGGGAGTGTAATTCATTCTATAATTCAAGTTCATTTCACTCCAGAAGAACAGAAAATAATTGATGAGAGGAAACTAACTGTTGTCTATATTCCTGCAAGAGAGATGGCTATCACTATTGGTGGAAATAAAATCATGGCCAATACAATCATGCTTGGTGCTATCTGGCAGGTTCTCAATCTCGATATTATTTTATTGAAAGAAATGATTACAGAACAGTTTGCTAAGAAACCAAAGGTCATTCCTGGAAACATTAGTTGTTTAGAAGCAGGATTTACCTATAAGTTGGAGGGTGTACAAAAGTCACAACTTGGTTTAGGCAAAACAGCAAACTTTATGGATGACCTTCTACTAACAGGAAATCATGCAATAGCTTTAGGAGCGATCGTTGGTGGTGTC
>CAZZDG010000042.1:0-7208 GCA_964652415.1 uncultured Pseudomonadales bacterium
ACTGCTTTTATTATTGCAAAAGAAGCAGGCATTCTTGATGCCCATGACAAACTAGAGACAAGTGTTATTCATGGTCAACAGTTACAAACAATGACAGATGAACAATTGCGAAATATCTGTGAGAAAGTTCGTGTATACGCTCGTGTTGAACCGAATGATAAGTTGCGAATTATTCAGGCACTACAATATAAAAAGCATATTGTTGCGATGTCTGGTGATGGAATAAATGACGCTCCTGCAATTAAAGCAGCTGATATTGGGTTAGCAATGGGAATTCGTGGTACAGAGGTTACCAAGAGTGTTGCTGATGTAGTTTTGGTTGATGATAATTACTTAACTATTGCTGCGGCAGTTGCAAATAGCAGAGTGATTTTAAGAAATATTAAATTTTTCACTTCTTATTTGTTATCTTGTAATGCTGCAGAAATTCTGATTGTTTTATTTGCAGTGCTTTCTGGATTACCAATGCCGTTGAATGCTAGACTATTACTTTGGCTCAACGTTGTCTCCGACTTTTTACCAGCACTTGCTATGTCTTATGAGCCATTCAGTTCTGCTGTCATGAAGCGAGGTCCTAATCCAGCAGGCGCTCCGGTAATCGATAGAAGAATGTGGATTCATATTACTGTTCAAACTTTTGTTTCTTCAATAATTGTTTTTTTAACCTATGTACATTATGACCACATCTCTCATTCAATGGGTATGACTGCAGCATTTGTGGTACTTGCAATGGCAGAAGTTTTTAGAGCACTTACTGCTCGTTCACATGTATTTTCAGTATTTGCGATTGGTCCATTTAAGAATAAAGTGAGTAATATAGCTGTAGTTGTTTCTTCAGCTTTGGTTTTGATGCTGGTGTATGTACCGTTTATGAGAACCATTTTCGATACTTCATATTTAGACCTCTCAACCTTATCAAAGTTACTTGCGCTGGCATTGATAATGCCAGTAGTTGAAGAACTAACAAAATGGGTAATACGGACATTTAAAATTCAGCCATATACTGTGGCAGCGATGAAATAAAAATATGAATCAAGCAGAACAAAAAATCGGTAAATTTATGATTGGGGTTGGTTGCATTATGGAGCATGGTCCTACTGAGAAAATTTTGTGTTTATTGCGAGATAGGGCAAATTATCAAAAAGGTGAATGGGAACTCATATATGGTCGAATTGATCAGCATGAAGAATTATTTGAAGCACTACGAAGAGAAGTAAAAGAAGAGACTGGTCTTGAAGGATTTACGATAAATCGTTTGCTCAGAGTTTGGCATTTCTATCGTGGGGAGAAAAAACCAGAAACGGAAATCCACGGGTTTACTTTTCATTGTGTGAGTAATACGCAAGAGGTGACTTTGAGTACTGAGCATTCAAAATATCGTTGGGTGAGTCCAGAAGAAGCATTAAATCTAATCACGATTGACGGTGTAAAAGAAGACATTAAATTTTTTATTGAAAATAAAAAAAATGCAAAAGTTGCCCTCAGCGGTGTGAGTAATAAAATCGAATATATTTTGTAACGCTCTGGTATAATTCTTCTATATGATTTTTGAACAATTAGTAGAAAAACAAATCGATTGGAAAGATTACGAACTCATTGATAGTGGCGATGGTGAGCGATTAGAACGGTTTGGCGATTTTATTTTAAGAAGACCATATCCAGAAATTCTTTGGCACAAATCACAATCGGAAACTGTTTGGAATAGTGCAGATGCAGTTTTTATAAGAACTGGTGGCGATAAAGGAAATTGGCAAACAAAAAAACAATTGCCAGAATCTTGGAAGTTACCATGGAAAGATGTGGCTGCAATGGTGCACCTCTCTCCATTTAAGCACACCGGTGTTTTTCCTGAACAAAGCGCCCACTGGGTGTGGATGCAAGAGTTAACAGCAAAACGGAAAATTGAAAAGCCAGAAGTTCAGCCTCAAATTTTAAATTTATTTGCATATACTGGAATGGCGAGTGTGGTTTGCACGAAAGCTGGCGCAAAAGTTACCCATGTTGATTCTTCAAGGTCTGCTATTGGTTGGGCCAAGCAGAATCAATTGGCCTCTGGACTTGATGAGCGGTCAATTAGATGGATTTTAGATGATGTGATGAAATTTGTGACTAGAGAAGTAAAGCGTGGAGTAAAGTATGACGGAATAATCATGGATCCACCAGTGTATGGGCATGGGGCATCTGGGGAAATTTGGGATTTTAAAACTTCGTTTCTAAAGTTGTTAGAACTATGTAAACAAATTTTGGTTGTAGATCCTTTGTTTGTTTTGGTGAATGCATATGCAGTTGATTTGTCTGCGGAAAAACTGGGAAAAATAGTTCAAGAAAAAATGGGATTCAATGAAGATGATATTGAAAATGGGGAACTGGTCTTGGAAGAATCAGGTTTCGAAAATGTAGAGCCTCGGTTACTTTCAACTGGGATTTTTGCTCGGTACGGCAAGGGCTAGCTCGCTATTTTGCTTGTTTTATGCTAAAATTACAGGCTGTTATGGCAAACGAAACTATCATTAACTTTACTGATGTTCATTTTGAATATGGCTACCATAGAGAGATCTTGGAAGGGGCCAGTTTTAGTGTTCGTCAGGGAATGAAAATTGCACTAATGGGCCAAAACGGCGCAGGGAAAAGCACTATTTTCAAGCTCATTACTGGTGCTCTCAAACCTCAAACAGGAACAGTTTCTGTTAAAAAAGAGTTAACTGTTGCAACTGCTCATCAGGTAATTACTCCAGAAGAAAGATTACTCAGCGTTGAAGATTTTTTCAAAATTGTTTGCACTTTAGAAACTCACATCCTCAAAAAAAGAATGAGCGAAGTTTTGGATGCAGTTAACTTAACAGTACCCACAGAAAAAATAATTAAAGATTTGTCCGGCGGGCAACAAGCTCGGTTACTTTTGGCAGCAGCGCTGATTCAAAAACCGGATGTTTTATTGCTTGATGAACCTACTAACAATTTAGATCAAGAAGGTATTGGTCATTTGATGGTTTTTTTGATGACCTACACAAAAACAGTGTTAGTCATTTCTCATGATGCTGATTTCTTGAACACATTTACTGATGGTGTTTTGTATTTAGATAACTTTACTCGACAAATTGAGCAGTATGTTGGCAATTACTATGATGTGGTTGAACAAATCAAAGTTCGAATCGAAAAAGAGAATAGTAAAAATGCTCGCATGGCAAAAGAAATTCAAGAGAACAAAGAAAAGATTAACTTTTTTGCACACAAAGGTGGAAAGATGCGTTTGGTTGCCAGAAAAATGCGTGAGAAAGTTGAAGAATATGAAGAAGAAAAAGTTGACGTTCGTAAAGAAGATAAAACAATTCGTTCATTTACTATTCCAGTTCAGGTAGATTTGCCAGCGACAGTTATGACAATTGATTCTTTTACAATTATGGAGAATCACAAAGAAATTACTAAACAAACCAGAGTTTTATTAGGAAAAAATGATCACTTGTTAATTAAAGGTCCAAACGGTATTGGTAAAACAACTTTGATTGAATCGTTAGCGAATGGTACAGCACCAGGTGCAAAAATTAGTCCAGGCATTCGAGTTGGATATTATAGACAAGATTTCTCTACTTTAAATTATGACCATACAGTACACCAATCACTTGTTGAAGCAATGCTTTCGAATGATGGGAGTGGTACAGAAGAATATATGAGATCAGTTGCATCCGGATTTTTGCTTACTTCTCGAATTATTAATACAGAGATTCGTGACTTATCTGAAGGTCAGAAGGGTTTAGTGAGTTTTGCTCGTTTAGTATTACAAAAACCAGGATTATTGATTTTAGACGAACCAACAAACCATATTAATTTTAGACATCTTCCAGTCATTGCTAAAGCGCTTGATGCATATGAAGGTGCAATGATTTTAGTTTCTCACGTTGAGGATTTTGTATCACAAATTAGAATTGATACAACTTTAGATTTAGAAAAATAATTCAAACAAAAACGACTCATACAAAAAAACGCAACTTTTTTATGAGCTGCGTTTCTTTTATAATTTCAAATTAATTAATCAACAAAACTTAACGCAATACCTGTTTTGTTTGCTCTTCCAGTTCTGCCAATACGGTGAATATAATCCTCGTATGTTTGTGGAAGATCATAGTTAATAACGTGAGTCACGTTATCAATATCTAATCCTCTAGAAGCAATGTCAGTAGCTAATAAAACTTGAATAGCATCTCTTTTAAATTGAGCTAACGCATTTTGACGTTGAGCTTGAGATTTGTTGCCATGAATGGCTGCAACTCTAATACCTCTTGTCAATAAAGCTTGAGATAATTTGTTTAAACCATGTTTTGTTCTTCCAAAGACTAAAACTTTTTCAAAACCTTCTTGATTTAAGAGTTCGTGTAAAAGGTCAACTTTTGATTGTCCGTTTACTTTAATAATATCTTGACTCACGTTTGCTGATGCTTTTTGTGTTTCAATAGTCACTTTTACTGGATTGTACAAAAATTGGTGAACGACATCTTGCAACTTTGCAGGAAGTGTAGCTGAGAAAAATAAAGAATGTCTTTTGTTTGGTAACTTAGAGATGATATATTTCACATCTTGGATAAAGCCCATGTCGAACATGTGATCGACTTCATCTAAAACAATACTTTCAAATTCGCCCATATTAATGATGCCACGTTTTTCTAAATCAATTAATCTTCCCGGAGTTCCAATGACAAAGTCATTATCTCTTCTTAAAGAATAAATTTGATTAGACATAGAAGCGCCACCAATACAAAGGGTTGAATACAACTTCATGCCTTGGGAAAAAAGTTTGAATTCGTCTTGAATTTGGACAGCTAATTCTCTTGTTGGAGCAATAATTAAAGCTTTTCCGTGATTTTGATAAATTTTGTTTATCAAAGGAATTAAGAACGCAGCAGTTTTACCCGTACCTGTGTTTGCAAGACCAATAATATCTCTTCCTTCTAATAAATGAGGAATTGCTTGATCCTGAATTGGAGTAGGGGTGACGTAGCCACGTTTGATAATATTTTGGCGTAGTGGTTCACACACGTTAAAGTCAGCAAATGTATGCTGGGTTTGGTATGCTGGTGCAACAATTGGGCTAACGATTGCTTGCTTCACAAGCATTGAAGGATCAAAAGTACTTTGTTGTCTTCTTGATCTTCCGAAACCTCTATTGGAATTGTGGTTAAAATCTCGACCGCCTGAATTGCGACCAGAATTACCTGAATACCTGTTTGGTTGGTTGTACATATACTTCTTTCATAAGGCATAAGGCAAGAAGTAAGACAAAAACAGTATACGCAAGCTTAAACCTAAATATTTATTCTATTCTTTTGAACAGAAGTCGTAATTATAGCACAATATCACTATAATAGCAAGCTCTAAGTTATAAGGACGTAAAGAGTAGTTTACTTTCTTTTGTAAATGAGAACCTGTGTGGCATGTATTTTTTGTGAGCTAATAAGTTTTTTTTCTCCAAAATATTCACTATGCCAATCTTGCCAGTTTTCTGGATCTATTTGGTTATTTTCAAAGAATATAACAAGATAATCTGCACTTGGATATTCGCTGATATTTAAAGCTTTGTATCCTTTTGTTCTCAGCAAAAACCGATAGTCGTCAGCTTGGGGAGTTGAGTTTTGTGCATCAATAACAGAAATTAACGCATACGTACTATTTTTTTGGATGAGCATATCATTTTCTAATGTAGTAATGACCTGTGAGATAGCTTCAAGTCTATTCGTTGGTGGCCAGGTTGTGTCAAATTTGTAAGTGAATGCTATATTTTTTGCAAAAATAACTATGCAAAGAAAAAGTAAAACTTTTCCCAACACCTTTTCTTTTAACGTCTGCACAACAATGATAAAAAAGATTGCAACAACTGGAAGCAGGTAATATTGATGCAGAGGAGAAATACCGAGCAAAAAGGCAATAGTTGGTGTAAGTAGCCAAGACCATTCTTTCGTTTTTTTTGTTGCAACAGTAAAACTAAAAAGCAATATAAGAACGAGTAGTACAATTGGGATACCTGTTAGAGAAACCAGACTAGAAATATTGTGAGTTCCAGGCTGTATACTCATTTCCGTACTTTTATGATTCAGCCACTCTCTGGTTAAAAACCCTTTCGTTATAATTTCAAAAACAATGATCGGTCCCCAAGGCAGAATTAAACCAGAAACAACACTAATAATTTTAGTAGCTAGACTTTTTGATTTATATCTCCATGCTTCATATAAAAGAATTGGTGATAAGAGTAGCGATGCAGGATGAATAGCAATAGCTATCCCAAATAATAGTGAGGATAGCCACAATGGTTTCTTATTCCATAAAAGAATCAGTGCTGGGAGTAACCACAAAATGTACATGTTGCCATTCCACGGTTTTATTGTGCTTTGAATCCACCAGTGAGACAGTCCAATAAAAAACATACCCAAGTAATTGCCCAATTTATATGAATTTTTTTGGCAAACAAGGAGTATTGCCAATCCAAAAACTGAGAGAAATACTTGTGTTATTACTAAAGAGTACGCGCTTCCACCAGAAATAATGAGTGCAGGAAAGAGAATATAAAAATAAAGAGGGCTTGCGGGGAAACCGATTCGAAGTAGCGGTCCGAGCCAAACCATTTTACCGATCCATAAGTTGGAAAGCTCGCTCAAATCTCGAGACACATCTGCATTTAAGCTAAAGTATGAAATTCCTATCCAGCTATAAAATAAAATAAACAGAAACAACAGAAGAACTGAGACAACTAGTTTAGTGTGTGATTTTAGTTTCATTTGTTATAAAGGGGCATTTTTATAAAATCCTCTCAGGTTTTCAGGCAAAAGGCGAGATAATTGGAACATAAGTAAATCTGTTATTTTTTGTGCTCGTGCATTCTCATCTTGTGGGAGTTGTTGCGTATGTGTATGGGCAAGTACACTCTTTAAATCTTGTGCTTTTCCTACAACTACTTGAGGTTGGTTTGAAAATTTTTTATACACGATTACGATTGGTAGATACCCGATGTTTTGAGGTGCATATTTTTCTAACTTGCCTAAACCTGATTTCCCTTGTAAAAGTTTACCAGTTTCTGTGTTTCTGGTACCTTCTGGTGTGATTCCGTAAATAGATCTTGGTTTTTGTAAAAATCTTAGTGTGCGTGTTTTTAGTTTTTGTAATAGATTGGGGTCTTTCCTAGAATAACGGCTTAAAGCGGAGCATTTTTAACAGAATCTTGT
>CAZZDG010000043.1:0-7061 GCA_964652415.1 uncultured Pseudomonadales bacterium
CGAATAGTTTTTTGTGATATGCTCATTTGACTTTTTGTTTCTGTTATTTTGAGCAATAAAGATGCTACTGGTATTTGAAATAAAGTTCCAAGTTCTCGTGCAATAACTTCTGATTGGTTGAATCCTCTGCGAGCTCTTTTTTTCTTATGAATTGGTACAAATGTAATGACGTCAAACTTTGGTGGGGCGGTAGTAAAGTAGAGTATTTGGGCAATTGTTTTTCCAACTGCAATCACACCTTTATACTTTAATTCATGGATTATTTTTTTTGCTAAACCAGAATATGCACAGCATATTGTTATGGATTCCAGCTGAGTAGTTGCGTTTTGGTCAACTGGAAATTGTAAAAATTCTAATGTTTCGTAGCATTTTTTGCATACAAGTGCTCCCATCTTAGAACATCCAATGCAAAATTCAGGAAACATAATTTCTATGAGTATTGCAAAAAAATCTTTACATAAAAGCCAGATGAGTTCTAACATGTAGCTCAAATTTTAATTGAGAATTCTTACATTACTTGTAGCTTTTTACTGCTTTTTTAATTTCGATAATAAGTTGATCTTTTAGATATTTGTAAGCTTCATTATCTGGTGAGGATTTTATAAGTGAGTCAATCAATGGTAAAACGTTTTCGTATTGTTTTTCTTTGATCATAAGCTTAATAAGCAAAATGTATGAAGGATAAAATGTGTCACTCATTCTAATTGCTGTAGTATATTCTTTTATTGCTAATTCAGTTTCACCGATTGCCAAGTATGTATTTGCTAAATTATGGTGCGTTTGTGGATAGTAGTCGCCGGCTGCAATTGCTTTATTGTATTGTAAAATTGCATTTTGATAATCTTGTATATCTGCGTACGACATAGCAAGGTTGTTATGTAATCTTGGGGATTCAGAGAATTGGAGTGTGTAGTTGTAAAATCGAATTGGGTTTCCCCAAATGTAATTTTGTCTAATCGTGAGTATGCAAAATGCAATAACTACAAGAAGAAGAATGCCTTTAAGCATTTCATTTGTTTTTTCTTGAAATTTCTTAGGAATGACTGCCAATTTTATTCCATATACCAGTATGCAAAAACCAATCAGTGGCAGGTAGAGCCAGTGTTCATATAATAATCCATTCACTGGAATAATTCCTGAAACTGGAGTGAGCATTCCTAAGAACCACAAACTGCCAAATGCAACATATACTGTTTTTTGTTTTTCATATTCTTTGAATGCAAGTAGTGTAAGTGTTGCAATTATAATTATTGTTGCGATTAAAAATAGAGAAATAGTTGATTCTAAAACAGGAATAGTTCGTTCCATGTGTAGCGGATAGGGAATAAGAATGAGTTTGAAATAATGCCATAGAGCTTGGGTAAAAGTATGTAACCGAACGTACATACTTTCGCCATATGCAGTGCCAGCAAAATAGATATCTTGTGTTGTTTGAATTGCAAGAATTTTACTTCGTAATAGTAAATAAAAAATCGCAGTGATTACGCCAGAAAAAATTACAAAGATTCCACTTGAGTATTTCTTAAGTATAGCTTTAGGTGTGAGCTTTTCTAAATTCGATACAACTATAAACAAGAAAGTTAGCCCAAGTAACCCAAGTGATGCAATGCCAATTTCTTTGCTCAAAATTGCAAAGAAGTATGAAAAAATCGTGAGAAAAAATAAAAACTTTCTATTTAACAATATTTCTAAGTCATATATTTGAATTTTGGGATATTTTTTTCGCAGTAAAAGTGCGAATGATTGTATAGAAATGAGTGTCCAAAAGGCATACAGAGAATCTCCGCGCGAATTAGCGTAAACAACTGCTTCTGTTTGTAGAGGGTGAATGAGAAAAATACAGGAAATTGAAAAACTTGCTAACTTTGAGAATTTGAGTGTTCTTAAATAAAAGAAAAGTAGCAAGCCAGTTAGTAAGTGCAAAGTAGTATTTGTGAGGTGAAAGCCGAATTGATTGAGTCCCCAAATTTGATGGTCAATTGCAAATGAAAGTGTTGTGAGTGGTCTGTAATAAGTGCTTGATTCACCTGCACCCGCTATTGTGTTTTCTGTAAGGATTTTAGCAACATTAAAACTTTTTACATATGAATTGTTGTAGATAAATTGTTCGTCGTCCCAAACAAATGCGTTATTTAGAGAAAAAATATAAGCAAAAAGTGTTATAGCGGTGATGATGACAATATAGTTGAGATTTTTTTTGAGGGAACCTAGTAGCGAAAAGTGCATGAATTAAGTATAACAGGATTTTATGTGGTCGCACCTGGACTCGAACCAGGGACCTCACGAATGTGAATCGTGCGTTCTAACCAACTGAACTATGCGACCATTTGTAGCGGATTGTGCCACACTAGCTGTTATTATATCAAGCCATGCTTTTTGAATATAGTCTCAACTTCCTCAGAATTGTTTGCCTGAAAAAGTTCCATTCTAATTTCTCGTGCCCCATCTATGCCTTTTACATACCAGCCCAAATGTTTGCGCATAGGCATAAAATGGTATCGAGGATCTTGGTCGTATGTTTGTTCAAATAATTTGCAATGTTCAAGCGCAATTTTAAAAATGTTGTTTTCAGTCAAAAGTTTTTCTGAGTTTGGTTGAAAGGCAAAAGGGTTTCCAAAAGATCCACGTCCAATTAAAATTCCATCAACTTCATATTTTTTTATGTATTCAATTGCTTGCTCGTAGTTTAAAACATCGCCATTACCCAATAAAATAGTATTTGATTCTTTGCATAATAGTGCTGCCTTATGAATCTCTTCCCAATTCGATTCACCGGAATATTGTTGTTTCAGGGTTCTGCCGTGCAAGGCAATCGCAGCAGGTTTCATTTCTAATAGAATCGGGATCCATTCTTCGACAACTGGTGTACTATAACCAATTCTTGTCTTTACACTCACAGGAATTTCACGATTTTCTTTGTTAGAGTTTTTATAATCTTCTGGTAAATTTTCATGACGTTTTGCAACTTCTGTAGCAATATTTTGTGAAATATCTGGGCAATCTTTTGCACGCATCCCGTTCAGATAATCGGCAACACCGGCTTTTGTTTCTCGGATGATTTCTTGTGCGAGTAGTGGAGTTTTAATCAATGCTGCCCCAGCACCAGAACTTTCAACACTTTTTGCGGGACAACCCATGTTAATATCAACACCATCAAATCCTAGTTCACATAAAATAACTGCAACTTGTCGAAAATACTTTGGAGTTGTTCCATATATTTGAGCAACAATTGGCCGTTGTGTTTCATCGAACAAAAAGTCTTCTAGTAATTTGATTGCGCCATGACAGACACCTTCTACATTTGTAAATTCAGTGTAAATAATATCGGGACTACCATATTTTTTTTGAATGTGTCTGTAGGTGTGTTCAGTCACACCATCCATTGGGGATAGTCCGATAATTGGGAGTTTTAATTGTTTCCAGAAACTTGTTTTCACTTACATATTATATCAGGCGGATGCAATCAGTATGGTTTAGAGATTGTTTTTGATTTCTCGTATCCTTTCTGTGAGAATATTTTTACCTGAATCAGAGATATATGCCGAATACCATTCAATCATTGAACTGAGTGCAGAGACATACCTTATTTTGTTTTTTGAGTATGCATTTTGTGCAGCAGTAGCCAGTTCTAGTAGATCTTGGGCAACATATTGTTTTGTAATTTCGTTTTTATTCTTCAAGTATTGCATATCTTTAATCAGGTGTTCAAAAGAAACTGCAGAACTTACAGTACTTGAAGAATTTTTGTTAAAAACAATGGTAAGAAAAGTAGGATTTTCTGCCGTTCCAGCTATACCTGTATATGTCAGATTTGTGAGATTAGCATCAATGTCATAGGTAAAAATTGTGAGTGTGAATGGCTCTGGTTTTCCTGTTGTACTTGTAATGGTGACTTTATAGTTTTGCGTTTCTGGTTTTGCAAGTTCGTGTAATGTAATTTCTGGGGATTGTGCCGTTTTATTTTGGTTCAAAATAAATTCTGTGTATTTTTGGTAGTTTTCTGGGATTGTATTATCAACGTTTGCTAACTGTACTAAAATAGTAGAACTATGAGCCATATGAACATACGAAAGATCGGTAAAGCTTGGAGTTAATAAGCGAGTTGATTGCAGAGGTTGTTGGTGTTGAGTTAATAGCTCATGAGAGTACAAAGGGTCAGTAATAAAGATATCACTCAAGTCTTGTTTCACTCCGTTTCCCACTAAAAAGTGTCCAGGAATTTCTAGGATAACCGGTTTATTATTTTGAATTTCAGTTTTGGCGGTTTCAATGCTGTTGCCTGGGATTCTGGAATATTCTAGATTAACAGTTCCGTACTTAGTATTGATTTGTCTTACAAGCCTTGAAACCGCCGACCAGTTAACTAACCCAGACCCAATATAACCATCTGGTTGGTTTTTGAGCCAAGTGTTTAAAGTTTTAGGTGTAATTTCAGAACCATCAGAAAATTTTGTAATCCCATGATAGTTTAAAATCATGTTTATTGAAGTTACTAAGCACCCCCAATCTTCTATACCAATTCCATTTGTTGACCATTGTGAAGCAGAGTCATATTCATCATTTTTCCAACGCTCGTCATTTTGTTTTAAAGCAGAAATAGGTAAAATAAAATCAACAACATCTGAAATTAATGTGACAACAATATTGTCAAACTGTACATGTGTAGGAAAAACAGCGCCAGCGCCTGCTTTTAGACCGATTCGACCATGATCGTTGTTAAAAGTTGGGTCAGTATATTCAAATTGTTGCTCACCATCTTTAAAAAATGTAATTGTGCCATCTTTTAGATGCACTTCTATGGTATATGTTTTTCCAATTTCAAGTTGTAGTGGGCCAATTTTTCGCCAGACCTCAATACCATTTTCAATATGTGACAAAATGTAGTTATCTCCAATAAAGTGGAACTGATACCAGTTCGCAAGGTCTTGATACCAAAAGGAAAGAGCTTTATCAGCACCTGCTAGGTAGGTGTAGTCAAGTTTATATATATAATTTTTCCATTCATTGTTCCAGTACTCATTTTTGGGAACAATTTCGGCTAATGTTGACCAAGTATTAATAAATACATCAGCTTGTTGCTCTACAATACTCCACAAGTTAAAGGTGCTGCGAACATCTTGCCACTTTTCATACTCATGAGAAAAATCATCCGTAAATACAACTTGGGCAAGTACCGGTTGATGAGAAAAAAGGAGATGTAAAAATCCGATGCAACATCCACAGAAAAGTAAAAAAATTTGTCTTAGTTTCATAATATCTTTGTAGTAGAATTAGATAACGAAAACCTTACATAAACTGTAGCGTGAAGCAAACAGAAAAATCAGATGAAAATTGTATTTGTATCAAGATTGTATTTACCACATTTGGGAGGTGTTGAAATTCACATACGAGAAATTTCTACATTTTTGCGCAAAATGGGTCATGAAGTTTCGATTGTTACATTACAACATGAAAAAAAGTTAAGTTTACAAGCAGAGTACGATGAAATAAAGGTTTTTAGGATTCCATTTGAAGCAAGTGAAAATAAAAAAGCAACTTGGGATGCTATTAAGAATTACAAACAACTATTTGTTGATGCAGATATTGTGCACATTCATGATGTTTTTTGGTGGATTTTACCAATTTATTCAATAATTAAGAAAAAAGTGTATACAACATTTCATGGATGGGAAACGACGTATCCTATTCCAGTAAATGCTAAAATACACAGATTTTTAGTGGCAAAACTCTCAAGAGGTACAATGCACATTGGTGATTTTATTCAAAAATTTTATTGGGACAAACCAGATTTTGTAACGTATGGGGGGATAAATCAAAAACGGTTTACAAAGTCTAACAATGGTGCAACAAAAAAATCAAAAAATTTACAATTTATTTTTGTGGGCCGTTTAGAAAAAGATACTGATATTAATTTATATTTAGATTTTTTGAAAGAGTTGCGAGCAAAAAAAGTTGCTTTTGAAATTACTTGGATAGGTGATGGTTCACTGAAAAAACAATGCCAAGAATTTGGAGAAGTTACTGGATTTGTAAAAAATATTAGTCAGTATATTGTAATTGCTGATTTTGTTTTTGCCAGCTCGTATCTTTCAATCTTAGAAGCACAGTGTTTGGAAAAAATTGTTTTAGCTTTTTACTCAAATGGACTCAAGAAGAAATATTTAGAAACATTTCCTGGAAGCAAATATATGCTTGTGGCTGGATCGGTTGAAAGTATGTTTGTAAAAGTGGAACAATTATTGACTGCGCGCAAACTGCTTTCTCAAATGCAAAAAGATGCACGGCAGTTTGCGCTCACCAATACCTGGGACAAAGTAGTTGCTCAATATTTACAACTTTGGCGAAAAATCTAAACAGCATTTTGTTAGTCAGTACTCGTTAGTCGATGCTCAATTTTTTCAAAGCACCCAGCAACGTTTTTTCCATGACATCATATGAAAAATATTTTTGTGCAGTAATCAATCCTTTTTTACCAAAGAGAGTTCTCTTTGTTTTTGACTCTGCCATTTCTACTATTTTCTTGGCGAGATTACCCGCATCTTTAGCTTTAAAATGTAAACCATCAAGACCATGAGTGATAATCTCCATCTGTGGTCCAAATTTTGACGTGATAACTGGTGTACCAACAGACATTGCTTCTATAGTTGTCATGCCAAATCCATCCCAGTTCCAGGCTCTTGAGAATACAAAGAAATCACAAGCAGCAAGTATTGAAAACTTTTCATTTGTAGAGATAAAACCAGTAAATGTAACTTGATTTTTTATTCCTAAATCTGTGACTAATTGTGTGAGTCTTGGTTTTTCAGGGCCATCACCCATAATTACTAAATGTAAGTCAATTTTTGAGCTAATAAAAGCTTTTGAAAATGCAGTAATTAATAGGTCGACTTCATTTTCTGTTGCAAGCCTGCCTACAAAACCAACGAGTATTTTAGCTGGGATTTTTTTCTTTCGCCATAATTTTCCTTTTTTATTAAATTCAGCAATCTGTTTTGTACTAAATAAATTAGGGTCTTTCCTAGTTTAGCGGGTTTTCAGCGAGTATTTTGAGTAATAATTTG
>CAZZDG010000044.1:0-2238 GCA_964652415.1 uncultured Pseudomonadales bacterium
TACAAATTATTACTCAAAATACTCGCTGAAAACCCGCTAAACTAGGAAAGACCCAATCATAATATGGGTTAGGTATTGCAAATTTACCTACTAAGTTTCGATGATAATCAATAAACGGAACCAAAAAATCTGATTCGTAAAAATCAGGCCTATCAAATGGAAAACCTTCAAAGGATAAAGCTCCGGATCTCATAACTAATTAATTGGAAACATTTTTTGCTAAAATTTCTAGAACTTGATCCTTAAAATTCTTAAAATCAATATCTTTCTTTACCCAAAACGTGGCCGCGCCCTCTGAAATAGCTAATTCTTCATCGTGTGTTCCAGAGAGATTCGTCAGCATCACAACTGGAATTGCTTTGGTTGTATCATCAATTTTAAGTTGCTTTAAAGCACTAATCCCATTCATTTCTGGCATCATGATGTCCATAAAAATGAGATCCGGTTGCCATTCTTTCGCAGTACTTATGGCTTCTAAACCATTGGTTGCAATCTTTGTCTCAAAACCACTTTGCTCTGATATTTTTTCATACATTCTTGCAACTAGTTTTTCATCTTCTACAAAAAGCACCTTCATTCTAATTCCTTCCATAAGAAATACAGCTTTAAGGTTGACATCATTCCTTATCGAAGTCAATGCTTCACAAATACTTAAGAGAGTGGCAAAGTTACAGCAAACACCGAGCCCTTACCCTCTTCAGTATTCACTAATTTTAGATCTCCACCCATAACTTTAGCAAATGCCTTACTGATATATAGACCTAATCCAGTCCCTCCACTTTCTCGCGACATTGTTCTATTCATAGCTTGTTGGAACCTATGAAATAACAATTCTTGCTTATCCTCAGCAATTCCTATCCCAGTATCCGTTACTGTAGTTATAAGATTTTTGCCTTCTATTCGTTGAGACACAGTGATTTTACCCTTGTTTGTAAACTTAACGCTATTGCCAATGAGGTTGATTAATATTTCTTTGAATAAGCCATCATCGACATGAATCTTTTTTGACTTTAGGGTAGCATCTTCTAATACATATTCTAGTCCAATACCCTTCTCACTCACCAGTGACTGCAGTTCTTGGACAACCTTTTGAGTTACCTGATGTGCATCAACATCTGAAAAAGTAACGTGCAATCTTCCTTGATCTAAACGAGAAACATTTAAAAAGTCATTTACCATTCCAATTAGTCTATCAGTTGCAATTGAAACATCATCAAGTAGTTGTTTGTCAAAATCGGTAATTTTACTTTTACCATACCCTTGCAGAATCATATCAATGTTCCCAGCAACAACAGTTAATGGAGTCCTAAGCTCATGAGAAGCAATAGAAAAGAAGTCGTCCTTTTGTTGTTGCAGTTCATGATCTTTTGTAACATCATGAATAATTCTTACAACTCCATGGAATCTATCATTAATTCGTATTGGTGCAACACTCATTTCATATGCTATGTATTTGCCATTTGGTAAAAGCAAAGTACCTTGCAAATCTTCTTCCCCCTGTGTCAAAGCCGCCGCATCACTTCTTCTTTCTACAGGCAACTCTATCCCCTTAAATGTATAGAGCTTAACTTGTTCTGCAAAGTCCTTATTTAATAATGAATTATATTCTTTTCCCCACACCTTCTTGAATGCAGTATTTAAATACTCAATCTTGCCCATCTCATTAGTGACAACTATCATTTCAGAAATATTTTCTAACACAGATTGACTTTGTTCGGACTCATAATTTTTTTCATCCTTTAAATCTTCTAATAGATTTAAAAAGGCATCACTCACTAGTTCTCTATTATCAACTGATCTCGTAAATCCAGAATCTATAAAGAGCCACTTATACATACCCAACAAAAATGTTAGGAGTATTGCTATCATTAGTGCTAACCAAAGAGAGTGAGAAAAAGACACTAAAGCAAGTACAGAAACATAGCAACCCAAAATAACACCTATAACAACTTGAGCCTTTGTGCTTTTCGATACATTGGTAAGAAACGACTTTGTTGGACTCAAAATTTCTGGTATTTCTCCATCTGAAAACTCTGCATTCAACTTATTTTCTGGTTCATCATTCCTCGTGATGAACTTTTCTACCAAGCTATGGTCTTTATTGTCTCGCACATATTTTTTCAATTTTGCCATTTGAGCTTCACGGTTGAGCATTAGGCTAGTGAGTCGTTCAAGCTTTGCAGTTTTATTTTTTTCAGTATTATCAGAAATAACCACAAAATCTGCCACCACATTCTT
>CAZZDG010000044.1:2338-6875 GCA_964652415.1 uncultured Pseudomonadales bacterium
TTTTATTTTTTTCAGTATTATCAGAAATAACCACAAAATCTGCCACCACATTCTTATTCTCATCTCGTAATAAAATTGCAGATATCGAACCAATTTTTATAGATCCGTCTTTTGCAATCATTTCAAGATCATAGGGATCTATTTTTGCCCCAGTTAGCCTTTGTGCAAATTTACTAATTGCAATACCTTTACTCATCGTTGAAAAAAAAGGAAGCTGAGTTAAATGAGTATTTACAATTTCGGCAGGATCATAGCCCAACCACTCATGTAGATGTTCATTAACGTCAATAATTTTACCTTTGTTGTCAATTAAAACAAGGGCATGCGGAAAGTCATGAAATGCTGCATCAAATAGCACACCGTGTTTGAGAATATTAGAATCGCTATTATGTTTGTTACTATTCATACCCGTACCAAACATTCTACATCTTAATCGATGTCAGATAAAGGTATCAAAAAATCCTCTTGATACACAGTTTGGTAGTAATATGTTTTATTTAGTATCAAGTTGTTTCTTAATATCTCTAAACACACCATCGACATCTTGCTCACCATTAACAGCAACAAGCTTACCTTCTTTTCTGTAGTACTCAACAACTGGCTTAGTATATTCGTGAAAAGAGTCAATTCTTTTTCTGATAGCATGAATCGTTTCATCTTGTCTATCAGAAACTCTACCTGCAATTCTCCAGAGTGCTTCTTTATCTGAAACATCAAGAAAAACTACTTTATCTACACCACCACTAAATGCTTCTGCTTGTACAACAGTTCTTGGAAAACCGTCAAGAATATATCCATTTACATACTCAGGCTTCTCTAAGTAAGTTAAAATAATCTCGAGTGTCTTATCATCTGGTACCAACGCCCCTGAGTTAAGAGTTTCTTTTAACCATCTTCCGATTTGCGATTTCTCTTTTGCCATCTCTCTAAAAACGTGTCCAGAAGATAAGTAGGGAATTTTATATTCCTCAGAAAGAAAGTTCCCTTGTGTAGATTTTCCTGCTCCTTGAATACCAATTAATACGAGTTTCATGATCGCTTTCTCCCGATTGAACGGGTAATTTATAGAAATCTGTCGTAATTTTGCTCGACTAGCATACTTTCTACTTGTTTGTATGTTTCCAAAATAACTGAAACTACAATTAAAATACTTGTGCCACTAATTGCCAGCTGACCTATTCCAACAAAGATCTGTGCGAGTGATGGAAGAATTGCGATTATTCCTAAGAATAATGCACCAGCTAAGGTAATACGTGTGACAACAAACTCAAGGTATTTTTTTGTAGCACTACCAGGACGAATTCCAGGAACAAATGCACCACTCTTCTTCAACTCTTCAGAAATGTCTCCTGCATTGAAAAAAATCAAAGCACTAAAAAAAGTAAAAAAGAAAACAATCAAAAAGTAGAGCACTATATACACTGGCGAAGTATCAGTAAACATGACTGTCAAGGTGTTACCAATCTCAATCAAATTTGGCTTACCTGAAAGCACAAACAAACGAGCAAGAAATGAAGGGACCATCATGATGGAAACTGCAAAGATAATTGGCATTACCCCTGCAACATTTACTTTAATTGGCAAATGTGAGGTTTGGCCACCAACAATTTTACTTCCTCGAGTTCTCTTGGCATACTGAATCGATATTTTTCGCACAGCTTCGTTCATGAAAACAACGAGACTAATAATTGCTAAGAAAACTGCAAAGAAAGAAAGAAGCACAAACACTTGATCAGAACTAGAATTTATAATATCAATAAATGATTTTGGCAACTGACTCATGATACCTGCAAATAGAATCATTGAGATACCATTACCAATACCTTTCTCAGTCACTAACTCACCTAGCCAAGTTACAATCATTGCACCAGCTACTAAGCTTAAAATCATAGCGATTAACAGCATAGGGGTTGTAGCACCAAGCAATCCAGAAGATCTCAGCAATGCTAAGACTGAAATACTTTGCCCAACAGCCAAAGGTAATGAAAGATATCTTGTATATTGATTCAATTTTTCTCTGCCAGCTTCGCCGTCTTTCTGCATTTCTTTAATTTTAGGAAACACCATTCCAGAGAGCTGCATCACGATAGAAGCAGTAATATATGGATTAATTCCCACAGCTAAAACTGAAAAGTTGGAGAGTGTTCCACCTGAAAAAACATTCAGTAAGCTTAAAAATTGATTTGAAGCAAAAAGAGTCCTCAGTTGTGAAATATCAACAGTCGGAACGGGAATATGCGCAAAGAATCTGAATATGAAAAGGATAGCTGCTGTAAAAAGGAGCTTGTTTCTTAACTCTGTATTTGAATTAACTCTTTTTAAAAAAGCAGTTATTTTTTGCACAGCCCTGTTTTCTCCCTTTATTAATTTACACAAAAATACTAATCAACGATACCTGAAGTTGCTCAATTATGCAACACTTCCACCAGCTGCTGTAATAGCCTCAAGTGCAGTTTTGGTAACTTTAACACCTGCAACAGCAACTTTTCTATTGAGTTTGCCTGATGCAATTATTTTTGCTTTCGCGAATTTTGGTCCAATAACTTTTTCAAGTTTAAGAGTATCAAGTGTAATTGTTTCTGCTTTCATTGAATCAATATCAGAAAGGGTAACTTCTGCAGTTGGTCTGACAACGTTGAGTTTTCCTTTACCACGAAGCATTGGCAAACGTTTGATTAATGGAAGTTGTCCACCTTCAAACCAAAGAGGAACTTTTGCACCTTGTCTTGATTTTTGACCTTTTTGACCTCTAGAAGAAGTGTGTCCACCTTTTCCAGAACCAATACCACGGCCAAGTCTTTTGGCAGATTTTGTGGTTGTACTAATAAGTTTATTAAGTAATGACATGATTATTTAGCCTTTTTTGCTAGCACTTTTTTTGCTGGAGCTTTTTTTGCATCTGATTGTTTTTCAGCTTTTTTTACTGATTCAACACCAGTTGCTTTTGCTTTTTCTTGCAATGCTTTTAACACTGCAGCTTCTTCAGCTTCAACTTCTGCAATAGATTTCAACTTGATACCCTTGAGCTCAACAATTTTTTGAATCTGTGTAAGGGCTTCAAAAGTTGCGTAAACACTTGAAGCTTGGTTTTCAGAACCAAGAATTTTACTAGAAATATCTCTAATTCCTGCAGCCTCAACGACAGCTCTGACTGGACCACCAGCAATAACACCAGAGCCTTTTGGAGCTGGTTTAAGCATAACTCTTCCTGCGCCTTTTTTAACTTCAATTGCAAAAGGAACAGTCGTACCATCTAAAGGAACAGTAATTAAGCGTTTTTTGGCTTTTTTAATACCTTTTTTGATTGCACCAAGAACATCACTTGCTTTACCAAGTCCAACACCAACTCGACCTTTTTTATCGCCAACAACCATAAGAACAGAGAAACCTACTTTGTTTCCACCTTTGGTTTTTTTAGAAACGCGAGAAATTTGAATAACTTTCTCTTCAAATTCTTTTGGTTCTGCGTTATGTGCGTTATGCATGTTCATTTGTGTTATACCTCTATTCCACCATCGCGAAGTGCTTGTGCGACAGCTTTAACTCTACCGTGATACTTATATTGACCTCTATCAAAAACTAATGCTTTAATTTTTGCTTTTTTAAGTGACTCAAGCATCGCTTGAGTAGCTTGTACAGCCGCGACAGTTTTTGTTAATTCTTTTCCTTTTGTAACTGCTTTTCTAATTGCTACGTCATTTGCACTCGCAAGTGTTAAACCAGTTTCATCGTTAATAGCTTGCAAATAAACGTATTTGTTTGATTTGTGTACTGTTAAACGTGGGCGAAGTGCTGATCCGTGCAATTTAGCACGAACTCTTCGTTTTCTTTTTTCTGCAACTGATAAGTTGTGATTAATATTTGGCATTATGCTGCTGCCTTTCCTTGCTTCCTTCTGACTTCTTCGTCTTCATAACGAATTCCTTTGCCTTTATAAGGCTCAGGTGGTCTGATTTTTCGAATATTTGCAGCCATCTGACCAACAGCTTGTTTATCAATACTTTCAATGTGAATTGTGTCTGTACCTTCAACTTTTAAGGTAACACCTGCATCTGCAGCAACATCTACTGGATGTGAAAATCCAACAGCTAATTGAATACCAGTACCTTGAGCTTTTACTCTGTACCCAGTTCCAATTAATTTTAAGGTTTTTTTGAAACCTTGAGTAACACCAATAACTGAATTGTTAACTAAACTTCTAACCAAACCATGGAATGCACGAGTTTGTTTGTCTTCACCTTTTCTGGTAATAGCAATGACACCATCAGCAACAGAAACTATAATTCCTGGCAAAATTTGAACTGATAATTGGCCTTTTGGACCTTTTACAGTTGCAAGTGAACCTTCTACAGTAACTGTAACGCCTTGAGGAACACTGATTGTTTTTAGACCTATTCTTGACATATTCTATACCTTTACCAAATTTGACAGAGAAGTTCTCCACCAATGTTTTCTTTCCTTGCTTTTTTATCTGTCATAATTCCTTTACTTGTGGAAATTATGGTAATACCATATCCACCCAAAGTTCTTGGAATTT
>CAZZDG010000045.1:0-6784 GCA_964652415.1 uncultured Pseudomonadales bacterium
TTAAGAAGCAGTTTTTCCTCTCTATCCTCTACTCGCTCCCTCTTATTTCTGATCTAGTCAGACAAATCGATACCACTCGCTTTGCAAGAAATATGTACTTGTTACTTGGTTCAGGTTTGCCAATTGTTACCGCTCTCGAGCTTGCACAGGATGTCATGCAAAAAAATGAGATGAAAAAGCTCATTGAGAATGCAAGAGTTATGGTTATTGATGGCAAACGTTTTTCCGAAGGATTAACTACAAAGCAAAGACTCATGTCTGGTATGACTGTTAAACTCATTGAAGTTGGTGAGAAAAGTGGTACCTTACGCCAATCCATGAAAGATATCTCTGAGAATCTTGACTATGAAGTTACTAGAAATTTACAAACGGCCACAGCACTACTTGAACCAATTATGCTTGTTTTTGTAGCTATTGTAGTTGGTGGAATGATGATGTCTATCATTGGTCCAATCTACGGATTAATCTCAAACGTTCAGATTAGATAGTTATTCAAATTACAAAAAGCCACCCGCTGGTGCGGGTGGCTCTCATTTTTACAATAAGCAATGCTTATCTGGTAACTGCAATTGTTGGTTCTGTTACTGAAGTAACAGTGATACGGTTACCTGTTGAACTTTGAACAATCTGGTATCCAGTAGCATATCCAGCTACATCAGTACAACCAGCTTCATTGATTGGATCACCATTGGTAGGATCTACAGGAAGAGCTGCAATGTAGGTAGGTACAAGATCAGCGCAGATGTCAGCTGCTGTTGCACTTGAAATTTCAAGATCATCTGTTCCAACCACACCAGTAGGAATACCACCTGGAGGTGTACCAGCGTTGTCAGCCATATATTGATGTACTGCATTCAAAATTGAGTTAACATCACTACTTCGTTGAGTGTTGTTTGCTTGTTCAAATTGTTTTGCAGGATTAATAGCAATCAAGACGATTGCTAACAAAACCGCCAAGATACCAATGACTACTAACAGTTCAATAAGGGTGAATCCCCTCTTGAGGGCAGAAATGTGCTTCATAGTATATATTCTTTGATAATTATTACTGTCTATTAGTATATGTAAAAATTAATCTACTTGTCAATAACAAACACGGATGAATAAGGATTTTTCCTACGCTGATTGCGCGCTTTGAAACACGACTAATGCAATTAGAATCCCAATCAAAACAACAAAACTAATGATCATAACAATGAGTTTCTTATCAAACTTTATAGCAAAAAATGACTCATCGAGTAGTAATTTTCTGTCAACCTGTGCTTTGTCAAAAAAGTTGTATGTTGTAATTAAATCTAGGTTTTTGAGTGCTTTCTGAGCCAACTCTTTAGAGAACGGCGCTTCTCTAGTAATTCCAACCGCAAAGTCAGGTGAAACTGAGATGACTGTAAATCCACTTTTTTCTAAAACAGAAACAATTGGGAACAATAAATCTTTATTTATGGCTACTATCCTAGCAGAAGTACCCACAGGAAAAATTTTTGTAACTACATGATCAAACGGAACTGTCTCTGTAAATGCAACAACTCCTGGCTCTTGGGTTGTTGCAGGTATACTTGGAACATCAGTAAAAAAATATGTCTCATCAACAAAATAAACTGAGACTGTCTTTGGCACTAACTGAGATTGTCGAATCCAATTCTTAATGACCCGTTCAAGTGCTGCCTCATTCACAATACCTAGGTCTTGCATAATCTCTGCTGTCAAAGGAATTGTAGTTACATCATGTAAGTCTGGAGAATAGAAAACCATTGATCCTCGATTTATACAAAAACAAGAATGTATTGCAATTTTTTTATTCATTATTCTAACTCCCGCCAAGCATTAACTTCTGATATCCCATCTTGTTCTGTCAAAGTCACCTGAATAGTACGAACAGAATAGAGTGTATCAGCAACAACTGTCACAATCTTATTTGGAGCTGTTCCTGTTACAGTAATTGTTGCAGTTGCATCAGGGAAAGTCAATGTTTCACCCGTATAGTTGGGATTTCTCAATAAACGTATGAGCGCATTTTCCATACCTGACTCAGCAATAATGAGTGCCTCTTGAGCAGAAGTAACTTGTCTGCCAGACTGTAATTGAATAATCATCAATGAAATCCCCATTGTGATCACAATGGCTGCGACAGCAACAAAAATAATCACTGTCACAAGCGCCATTCCAGATTCATACCTGATTACCGTATTTTTTTTTATCTTACATTCATTTTGCATCATGGTCGTAACCCTACTGTAAAATCCAGATCCCTTAATTGATTACCTGAGTTGTCTAGCAAATCTAAATGAATAATAATAGATCCGGTATAATCGTTTCCCAATCGTTCGAAACTCAGATTACTTGCCATTATATTCTCACTGAGTAACTGAGCTGTCTCCAAATCTTGAGTTATCACCAACTTATTGTTTACTAACGAATAAGTTACCTCAGTTCCATCCATATCAAGGACAAGCTCTGTTGATTCATCTCCGTTTGCTGCTGGGGTGACCACATCAGTTGCTTGATACACATCATTTTGTAACCGACTCAGTATATACCAACTATCTTGGTCTTCATGTGAAGTTGAAACAGCATCAACTTGTGCCTCAAGAGTAGCCACGAAAAATGCACTTAAAATTGTTAAAAAACCTACAAATAAGCCCATGTATAACAACAGCTCAACAATTGAAAATCCAGATGGTTGTTGTCTTGTTTTCTGCATCATGGCGAGTAGTTCACTGTTACCTCTTCTAATACTGGTGTGACGGTAATATTTGTTGTATCAAAAAAAGCTTTGTACTTAAAACAACGGGCAGGATTATTGTAACTACCTGGCGTGCTATTAAATGGTAAAGCATTTGGGCTCGTTGTAAAATAGCTAGAGCTAGTACCATCTGGTCCAACAAAATTGTAAGTAGCGTCAGAGCAAGTTGTACCGACTGGCGCACCTGCAACTTGAAATCTGAGTGTTGTGTTAGCTGGAACCGTTGTAGTAAATGATAACCTATTAAATGCAGTTGTACTTCCAGAATTGAATGGTGCAGAGGTATATTCACCCGTTAAAGAGTAGGAGCCACCAGGCCCTCCCTCTATAATTTTCAGCTCACTATTTGCCTGTCCAGTATTTATATATGCATATGCGTCTGTATCACCTTCAACAACAGTCGAGATATCATAAATACCCGTATCATCGTTAATACCACCACAACGAACCGGGTTGTTTTCTGGAGCAATTGTCACCACTTGATACTCTTCACCACCAGTACCAACAATTACCGCTCTATGCCCATCAAGCACCATGTCAACTGCTTGTGGATCCATCCCATTTGTATCATAGGATGACACAACGCTTGGTGCAGCTTTATTTTCTATGTTCACAATAAAAAATTCAGCTTTTGAGACATCACCTTTTGTTGCTACATATGCTCTTTCAGAATCTGGAGCCACGTATACATCTCTCCCTTCTGCTGCGTTCAGAGTCAAAGTACTCAAAGATGATAACGAGCTAGGGTTGCCAACGTTGATAAGTTGCAGCTGATTTGTTGTAGAATCGATTGCCACATAAGCAACACTGCCCACAACATATACACTTTTTCCATTACCACTCAAAGAAATACTCCCTAAGTTTGACTGCGAAGAATTACCATTGATTGTTGCCAGATTAAAGGTAAATAAAGTTGAACCACTAATAACATATCCAACATTGCCAGAAACAAAGATGCTTTGTGCATTTGCGTTTCCAGTAATATTATAATAACCTGCCTGTGTCATCGGATTATTCAGATTCACTATAACGACTTCCTTACTGTTATTGTCTGTCGCCAAAAAACCGTACGTATTTGTACCAAACACATCATTCGTTTTATAGCCATCAAACGTTCCCGCTTGAGTTGTAACTGGAGGAACCGCATCTGTCACAGTAACATATGCTAAGGAAACTCCAGACGCATTTTCACCAGTTCCAGAAAAAACTTTTCCTTGAACAGCGGTAACTGCACGAGCACTACCATTTTTGGGCAGATCGAGCTGACCAACAATGCTTGGAGTACACCAATTACCCCTCCCCGGACCAGCTGGCCCGAGCTTCACTTCTCCACCAGAATCTGTAGTGAAAACCACGTTTGAAGCAAGATGACCGCTCTGATTAAAATCAGTATCAAGTGTATGAATAAAGGCAAGATTATCTAAATATCGAGTGAGATAAATCGTTCTACTATATGAAGAAACGAGCGGCTGGTCCCATGCAATTGTAATTGTTACAGCCTTTGATGAGGGATCAAGGGTTCCCCCCACACTCACAATGTCACCGCCAGCATTACGATACACATCGTCAATTTCGATTGTTCTAGTAAATAACCCAATGGTTTCTGCTCCGGCAGCTAAACTCCATGTTGTTGGATTTGGTTGGGGAGTTTTTTCCGGATGATAGGTACCATTCGTTGCAACATTTACCCAACCTTGTTCTCGAATAATTCGCAAAGCCTCTACTGATTCTTGGAATAATGCTACTGCGGTAAATCGCTGTTCTTGTTGCGGCTTACCCTCTCTGGTAGCAATAAAACCAGAAAAAAGTGTTGTTACTAAAACACCAAATATGGCAATTGCCAATAAAAGTTCAACTAGTGAATAGCCTGCTTGTGAGAATAGTAGTTTCTTATTCAGGTATGCCATAACGATTAAATGAATGCGTAATTGATTGACCAGTCAGTGTATCGGATAGTGTAATTGTGTGAGCCGTTGGAACAAAGTTGAGTATTTCACCAGTGCCTCTTTCAAAAGCAAAGGTTTGACTCGGATTTGCACTCAGTTGAATTGCTGCTGGCATATTGACTACACTATTACTAGCGGCATTTGCATCATACGTTGAACCTTGAAATAATGTATACCTTGTTTGTTCTATATAGATTCCGAATTCGTCTGCTTGATCATTCTCATTCTTTTCACCCACCATTGCCTTGAGTTGCTGTTGCCGTAATTCTGCAACAAAAACCTCAGAGATTGAGTTCAGGTTTGCTTTTGGAATCAGGTTCGAGAGCACAATACTCCCAATACCAAACAAAACTGCTGCAATTGCCATAGCAAGCAGTAGTTCAATCAGTGTGAAACCAGAAATAGTTCTAGGCAGGCTTCTCATACTTAACATTGTAGTATAGTTTTATGGGGATTTATAGCAGTGTAGGTGCTAATATAGTAGTAAGAATGAATAAAAAAGGCACCTCATTTCTAAAAGCGATTGCTATTTTAGCTGTACTCTTAATTCATGTTCTTTCTAGCATTAAACCGTCACCATTTGTGAATGGCTCACCTTTCCAATTGTTGGCTGTCAGTTTAGATCAACTGGCCAGAATATCGGTGCCTTTATTTGTAGCAATTTCTGGGTATGGACTAGCGCTCAGTTACACAGAAAAAAAATTTGAAATTGTAAGTTTTTTTACGCGACGAGTCTTCAAAGTGTTGCCACTCTATATACTTTGGAGTTGTATTTTTGCTGTTGTTTTTTATTTTATTCCAGCGTGGGGTTCGGTAACTGAACAACCAAATTTTGCATGGCAATTACTTTTAGGCAGGGCCGATTATCATTTGTATTTCGTGCCAATGATTTTTCAATTGTATTTATTTTTTCCTGTAATTTTATACTTCTTTAACAAGTGGCCACTTGTTACATTATTGGGAGCGATTTCGATTCAACTTATTTGGTGGTGGTTTTTTAGTTATCAAGGTTTAACAGTGACTTCATGGAAATACTTTGCTGGCGATGGTGAACAATACTTATGGATGACAAACTGGATTGCCTATTTTGTTTTGGGAATATACTTGCCAAACATTTGGAAAATATTAGATAAAAATAAAGTGTTATTTATTACAATATTTTTGCTTTGGTTGGGAAGTAGTGTCTATACTATTTTTAATGCTTTGAATGGTATTCAAAATGGTATAGATCCTTTGTTTGCACTCAAATTTACAAGGTATCCACTTTTTGTATATAGTTCATTGGCAATTGTTACAATTAGCTATCTTGTGGCAAAAATGAAAAACTTTAATTCAGTGTTTATAAAACTGGGAGAAATTTCCTATCCGTTTTATCTGGGTCACACACTATTCCTAAGGATTATTTTTTCAGTACTTTTATTTCTTTGACACCTAAATAGGTTAAGAAAATAACTACTACTTTAACTACATACCCTCCCTGAGAATTCAAGAAACTTTCAACCATTGGAGTATAAGTACCAACAAGCATATGAATTGGAATACTCAGCGGAATTGTTAAAAGTAACCAACTTTTTCTAGAGATCTTCAGTCTGACTTTTGAAAAAAATCGAGAAAGTAGTGGTGCCAATAAATACACTCCTAAAAAGGAAAGTGTGAAATCAAAAAGCGCAAAATCAAAAAGTTTAAAAGAGCGTAAATATTCTAGTGTAGGCATAAACAAAGTATATAGTGCTTAAGTGGCAAGTGATAGCTGGAAAAAAGGAAAAGCTGTAAGGTAAGTGTTTTTTATTTCTAAAGAATAACTTTCCAATCAAATATTGACACTACATTTTGTTTTTTTGAGTTTCAACCTCTGGCGGAGGGAACAGGATTCGAACCTGCGGTATCTTTCGACACGGAGGTTTAGTAAACCTCTGCACTAGACCACTATGCGATCCCTCCACAAAACTTATGATATAAATTATATCATTTGTAATGTTATAATTGCGTTCTAAAAGTTGTGTAAAGTGGAGACATCGCATAGTGGCCAATTGCAACAGGTTGCTAACCTGTACCAGGTTTCTGGTTCGTGGGTTCAAATCCCACTGTCTCCGCC
>CAZZDG010000046.1:0-6619 GCA_964652415.1 uncultured Pseudomonadales bacterium
TTTTGCTTAAATTAAAAAATTAAAATGCTAAGGGCATGAGTGGGAGGAGAAACTGATGCTTGTCGTTAAAAAAAGGAATTTTTTGTAAAAATGAAGGAATGATAGTAATTTTTTTTGCCCAGCGAGCTTTTTCTTTGTGGTATACAGACGTATAGAGTGGTGCGTCAGGAAATAACTCATGTAAGGCAGAAAGCACTATTTCTGCTCCTCCATAGGGAGTATTAACCCTGTCATACACAAGGGCTACAGTAGGTTTTTTGCTTTTTATAACTTTCATGCAGTTAGTTGCTTTTTAAAACTTCTTGGTAAGCAGCCAGTGTTTCTGCGGCCATTTTTTCCCATGAATAGGATTTTGCAATTGCAATGCCTTCGGTATTTATTTTATCTGTATTCATTTCTAGTGCATGAACTGCTTGAATAAATGAAGCAGTTGAGTACGGACTAAAATAAAAGGCGGCATTTTGGTAGATTTCTTTAAAAATGGGAATGTCTGATGCAAGGACTGAGGTACCAAATGACATTGCTTCTACACCAGTTAAGCCAAAACCTTCTGAAAAAGATGGTTGTACGAGTGCTGTTACTTGTTGATATAACTTTGTGAGTTCTACATCATTTACGTACCCTAAAAACTCAACTTGGTTCTCTATATTTTTATATTTAATATAAGATTTAACCTGATCCTGAAATACATTCCTAGATCCGGCAATGAGCAATTTATATTTAGGCAATGAACTCAGAGATTGTAAAACGAGGTTTAAATTTTTGTGTGGGTACAACGATCCAACATATAAAAATGTATTTTTAAATTTTGGTAAGTTGGCATGTTTTTTGCCATCAACGATTTGAGCACCTTCTTTTGTAACAATGATTTTATTTTTTGTTTTTGGATAAAATCGTATGACCGTGTCTTTTATTGTTTGTGCAGGAACTAAGATTTTTTCGGCTGTATGTACTGCTATTCTAGTGACGAGGCGGTAAAAAAGATATTTTAGGGTGTAAGTAACTGGATTTAATGTAGTAACAGATCCACCTTTGTATTCATGCCACAGTAAATCGTGAATAGTAATAATTTTTTTACCTTTGTATAAAATAGGAATATTAAAATGAGGGACATGAAGTAAATCGAGGTTTTCAAGAGCAAATAATTTTGGTAGTACTTTCTGTTCAGCAAAGCTATAGTGTTTAATTGGAGTAATAACTACTTTTAATTTTTTATGTTTTGAGTATTCAGCAAGGACATCATTTGCTTGTTCTTGGTCGTGAAAAAACAAAACAAATGTATTTTTTTTATTTTCTTTGAGCAACTCTCTAATTAGATTTTGAGTGTATCTACCAATACCTGCATGTTTTGCTCCTGATAATCGAGCATCAATTCCAATTTTCATAGTATCTTTTTATTATACTCTATTACAACAATCGCAGGGGGGTTCCCTGCGATTGAATATTTTGAAAAAATAAATATTAAATTATTTAGTTTTTTTTGCAACTTTTTTCTTAGAAGTCTTTGTTACTTTTTTAGCTGTTGGTTTGAGAGCTTCATCAACAATTTTTTCTAATTCTTTGAGTTCTGTTTCACTAATTTCTTCATTTGTATCATCAGAATTGCAAGAACCGTCTGAGCAGCAACCATCTGAACAACATCCGCCAGTTAAAGCGAGTTCTTGTTCAAGTGCATCTGCTTTTCTGCATCTAATAAAGTTTCCAACCATTGCATATGCGAAGTAAGCAAGTGCGAGTGAATAGGTCACCAATGGAAGGTATGTGAAGACTGCTGGAGCTTCTAATAATTGTGTTGTATCAACATACACATATTTCAACAAGAGTTGTGGAATCAACATGTTGGCGACAACTGCTCCAGTCACTGCTGAGATTGACTCAACCGCTGCAGTTAAATTTTTTGTACGAAGTTGCTGAATTTTGAATTCAGTAAGGTAGTTCATAGTGCTCCTTTTTTTATTACTAAAATGTACTTAATAATGTTTCTAACAAACTTTGGATATGCATCCAAGTAGTGTTTGTCATAGTATTGTAGCATGGTGTCGTAAAAATGCTTGCGTGTTTTTCGGGCAATACTTTGTGAAGTATTTTTGATTCCTGATTTATATTTATGATGGATAACTGAGACTTCAGGATTGTATACAATTATGTATCCAGCTTCTCTGAATCGTTTACACCAATCGAGGTCTTCTGCATACATAAAGAAGCGTTCGTCTAGTAGTCCTACATTTTTAAGTAGATTTCCTCGCACAATCATTGCTGCCCCAGAACATGCATCTATTGTATGGATGCTTCTTAAGTTTTTATATGATTGGTGGTAGCCAGAAAAAGTTTTAATTGAAGAAAAAAGTGTTTCAAGCCCACTCATGTAAGTAAAAGATGCCCAGATGGTGGGTTCTCCTCTATGACAAGCTGGGTCTATTTCACCATTTGTAAATTCTACTCTTGGTGTGATTACGCCCACTTTTGGTTTTTTTTCTAAGAATTTTATGAGTATATCTAAGTTTGATTGTGCGGTTAGTTCGACGTCAGAATTTAAAAGCATGACGTATTTTGCTTTTGTTTCTCGTAGTGCTGCATTATTTGCAACGGCAAAACCAAAGTTTTCTTTGAGTTTTATTGTATTTACCCAGCGAAATTCCCGACCTAGCATTTTGAGAGAATCATCTTCTGATGCATTATCAACAACAGTAGTAATGATAGTTTTTTTTGTAGTGTCTAGGTAAAACTCTTTTAATGTTGAGAGTGTTTTTTTGAGCCAGAATTGGCTGTTGTAGTTAACTATGATTATTTCTAAATCAGCTTGTTTTGCCATATTTGCTTTCCTTATTTGCTTCCGATTCTCTGATAAATAGCATCAAGTTTATGAGAAATGAGTGACCAATCATATTGTTCTTTAACAAATTTTTTACCATTTACAGCCATCTTTTTTCTTTTTTCTTCGTTATTGAGTAGTTCGATTGCGAGCTTAGCCATACCTTCTGGTGTATTACTCGTCATTACATGTGTACCGTTTACAACTTCTAAGCCTTCAACGGCTGTCGTGGTTGCAACAATGGGGGTTCCTGAAGCCATAGCCTCTAGAACTTTGTATCTAGTGCCTTTACCACTAAATACTGGAGCCATAAGGATATCTGAGGTGGCAAAGGCATCTCTAATGTCTGGGATTCTCCCAATGACTTTAATTGAAGAATCTTGATTCTCATATTGATAGACATCTTCTGTTGGAGCGTTTCCAACAATTTTCAGTTGTGCATTTGGTAATTGTTTTTTAATCAGTGGCCAGACTTTAGCAACTAAGTATTTCACAGCTTCTACATTTGGGAGCCATTTAAAAGTACCAACTGATAAAATTGTAGGAGTCTTTGTTGCTCGCTTTTTGATTTCATCAAACCAGTTGGTGTCAACACCATTGGCTACAACCTCAATTTTTTTTGTTTCACCAATCTCATGACCAATATATTTTTTATCTTCTTCACTCATCACAATAAGGGTATCGCATGCTTTCCAATAAAAGTTTTCCCATTTTCTTATTTTATTAATATCGACGTTGAGAATTGGTCTTAAAAAAATTGGTGCTTTTTTTGCGTAACTTTCGTACCCTAAATATTCAATTGTTTGCTCAACCAAAATTGTTGGTATTGCAGTTTGAGGGATATGGGGCATCATGTAAAATGTTTCAGCATGAATTAAGTCATATTTGCTTGATTTGAGTTCTTCTTCTACGGCAGTAATAATTTGTGGAGCATGATTTCGAATGACTAAAAATGGGTAGGATGAAAAAGCAGTCTTTAAAATATTTTGTAAAGTGAATGGTTTCTCAGATCGTTTAAAAACTTGCACTTTGGAGCAATATTTTTTTAGTTCTGGGATATATTGTTTTTCTTCTTCACTCTTGATTAAAGAAAACAAAGTCACTTCATGTTTATTGGCCAGTTTTTTAAGCAGGTTATATGTTCTAATTTGACCACCAGAAAGTAAAGGATATGGTAGGTATGGGGTAAGCATTAATATTTTCATAGTAAGTTTATTTTTTGGTTACTCCCTAGGTTTTGTTAGGTCAATAATAATGTAGTCAATAGTTTTTTCAATAATCATGTATTTTTTTTCTAGTTCTTTTGCTTCTTCATCGTATGAAGTTGAAACATAATGTGTTGCACCTAATTTTATTTTCTCGTCTATGGAATACCCAAATGGCCATCCAGATCTGTTAATTTGGAACAAATATGCGGTATCACCTCCATATTGTGGGGCAATAACTTTTGCGTCTTTTGGCAAAATAGCATCTGCAGCCTTTCCTGCAAGAGCATATTCTGGATGATTCACATTGTAATACCCTTTTACTTGGTTATATGAAAGTAGAAGCATTACAATGACTACTAATGAAGTAACTCCCATAGAGATTAGTGCGTTGAATTTTTTGTTTAAGAATGCGTCTAGTACAACAACTGCGTTTCCTAGTGTGAGTGAAATTATTGGAGTGAGTATTGCTTGGTAATAATCATGATGTACATTTCCAGTGGCGATCACAATGAAGTATAAACTGATTCCTAGCCACCACGCTGGTATAAAGAATTTCTTATTTTTTAACTGATGAAGGAAACTGATGGGTAAAAAGATAACGCCAACATATCCAAGTATTAATTTTGTAATTCTTTCATATCCAAGCCAGCGAAACCATGCTGGACGAAAGCGAATTCCATTACTGTTGAATAACCAATCAGAAGCGGGAATTCCTTCTGGAAATTGTGCAATCCACTCACGCCAAAGTAAAAATGGGGTAATAGCAAGAATTGCATATATATATAGCTTAAAGTCTAAAATGATTTTTTTCAAACTTCTTTCTTCAAGCAAGATAACTGCATATACAGGAAGCAAAAAGGCTACGAAAGGCTTGAGTAAAAATGCGAGTGCTAGTGCAAGAAGTGAGATCCAGTACAAATGTGGTTTAGGTTTTAAAATATAAAACCTAAAGGTTGTTATAGAAAGAGTTGAGAAAAAAACCATGATTGGCTCAGGTAGAATCACTCTCGAGTAGTAGACCGAATATGGAATCACAGCAAAGAAAAAGGCTGTTAAATATCCAACTTTTTTACCAAAGTAACTCCGAGCTAAGAAAAACATACAAAATAATGTGCCAATAGAAAAAAGTGCAGAAACTACTCTACTTGTTGGTACCAGTGGTAAACTTGGTACAGTTTTTATGAGTGCAGCTACCAACACATTGTAGAATGGAAATTCAACCATTCTATAACCGTTAGGGTTGTCTTTTCCAGAGGGAATGTTTGAAAGGTCGTGGTATGTTGGGTATAGTGGATTGAGTGATTTCCCGACAAATTCTCTGGTAACAGAAGCAGTGTCTGCTTGTCGCCAACTATGCCAATCAAGCAATTCTGTATTTACTTTATATAAACGTAAGATCAGTCCTAAGGCTGCAATAAAAAATAAGAGTGGATATTTTTTTAATAGTGTTCTCATGTATTTGCAAAAACATTTTTTTTAGTATGTCTTTTTTTCTTTGTTGCAGTTTTTTTTATTTCGACTGGAATTGTTTTGAGTTGTGAGTATGCAAGCAAGATACCCGTAATTGACCAATAGGTATACGCTACTTTTGAAGCAGCAAATACATCAATAAAGGTAGCATTTATGAGTAGACCTATTGTTGCACCAATAAAACCTATAGCGAATAATTTTTTAGATGAATCTGATTCAAGTTTATCCGTAAGTATTTTCTTACAGGTGTTTAAAGCAATTAAAATGCTTCCGTAAAAACTGATAAATCCTAGGAGTCCGGTTTCACCAAGTGTTCTGAGGAAGTTATTGTCTGTAGAGTCTGCCTCAGTAAATTCATCTACAGTCGCTTTAGTGAGAGTGGCATATCCAGAACCTAAAAGTGGATTTTTATAAAACCCGGCAAGAGCTTGTGGCCACAAAGTATCAAGTCTAATTGCCATAGATAGTCCATGTTTTAATGCGTTTTCAGAATATGTTCGGGGAACTTCAAGAACAATAAATGTTTTTTCACCGGTAGCAGAAACTGTTGCTACTTTTATTTGATCGGGAACGTCTACGTATACGTCACTTGGTTTAATTGGTGTTGGGCGTGTATCAGAATTTACAAGCACCTCTGCCTGTTCAGTAGATAATCCATTTTCAGGTTTTTTGATTTCAATATCAATATATTGACCCTTTAGTTGTCCATATAAAAATGTTTTTGTCTCTTCAACCTTTTGGGTTATAGTAGTAATTTGTGGATATTTTTCAACAACTTGTAAAAGTCGTTCTGCCATATTGCTTCCAAAAAGAGTAAATAAAATCGCAAAAGTAATACCGTTATACAAAGATTGTGAAAGAAAAGTACTTATTTTTTCAGTCCAGTTTTTTTTGAGTAAGCTTGAAAGAAAAATAACAAGAAATAATCCAATAACCAAGCCTGCCAATGAAGTTCTGGAAGCACTTAACATCATTAAGAGTAGTCCCAAAACATATGAAGTCCAAAGAATAATTCTAACTTGCAGTTTTAATTTTTTTTGAAGCATAAAGGCTAGAATAAGTGGCAAGATAATAACAAGGTATGCTGCCATATCGTAATGGCCTGCAAAAGTTGATTGGACTCTTGCAT
>CAZZDG010000047.1:0-6256 GCA_964652415.1 uncultured Pseudomonadales bacterium
ACAGATATTTAGTAGACTTAGATATGGCGCAGGGCCAACCAAGCATAAAACTATTTTATAGTGACAAAATTGCTGTTGGAACTGGATATGTAGCAATTCGTGATCCAAGATCTGGTGAGCAATTTCACATCCCCTTTGTTTTAAAAGATGACCTCAGTTTTATTAAGTTAGTGGTTGATGTATTTTATGCTAATAAGTATCCAATAGAAATCATAGCTCATAAGGAAGACATTAAACGGGGCTTGATTGGACCTCCTAATGATAGGTCAGGATTGAATTAGCCTGCTATAATAGCAGATATGCTCCTGCTAAAAAATAAAAAAGCAACGCACGAATACCAAATTGAGAAGACCTATACAGCAGGTGTTGTTTTGAGTGGTCCAGAAGTTAAGAGTTTGAAGAATAAAAGTGGAAGTCTCACTGGTAGTTTTGTAAAAACGGTGGGTGGTGAGCTTTTTTTGATCAATGCTCAAATTTCTCCATATAAATTTGCCGATAATACTGATTATGATCCTAAGCGGACTCGTAAGTTACTGCTAAAAAAGAGAGAAATTGATGATTTATATGAAGCCCTTGAACAGAAAGGTCGCGCGCTTGTGCCTTTGAGTTTTGAGTTGTTGGGGCGAAATATAAAACTGGTGTTTGGAATTGGTCACGGTTTGAAGTTATACGACAAGCGCGCAAAAGATAAAAAACGAACTATTGAACGTGATATTGCCCAGCAGATGAAGCGGGTTGGGTAAAAACTGGTCTAGTTAGTCTTTACTCCTCTTTGACTTCCACCCCAAAAATCATTTATACTGTTATTCAGTACTTATACTTACACAAGGAGCAAAAATAGTATGCCTAAACGAGTGTTCTGGCCTGTCGCAATGGTCGTTATGGGTGTTATTTTTATAGCATCAAACATGGGTCTGCTTCCAATAATGTTTTGGAATCTTTGGCCAGTTATCTTAATTGTTGTCGGTCTTGGTGGACTTTTAGTCTCTGACAAAGAAGAGTGGGATGGCTCAAGCAAACCAGTTAAAGAATCTGCCAAAAAAGTAGTTAAAAAATCAGCTCGACGTAAAAAATAAACTCTCCCAAGAACTTATACATAGTGGGTGCATATTTTTAGCGTAAAACTATGTATAAACTCTGGTAGAATACGAGTTGCATGTCAAAGCCAATTTTTTTCCAAATAGCAATTGATGGTCCTGTTGCTGCAGGCAAGGGTACCGTTTCTCGATTGGTCGCAGAAAGACTCAATTTTTTGTATGTTGATACTGGCGCTATGTATCGTGTTACTGCTTTCTTAGCTATCCAGCACACTGTTGAGTACACAGACGTTCAAGGATTGGTAAATATTTTAAAACAAACAGATATTCAAATGCACAACCCAACTAAAGAAGAGTTAGATGGCCGCCTCACAACAGTTCTTCTCAATGGTGAAGATGTTTCGTGGAAAATTAGAACAGAGGTTGTCGGCAATGGTGCTTCCAAAGTTGCTCAAATTAAAGAAGTTCGCGAGATTTTAGTAGAGAAACAGCAACTCATTGCAAGTTCTCAGAATGTTGTGATGGAAGGTAGAGATATCACTTACCGTGTACTTCCTGATGCGCAACTCAAAATTTACCTAACTGGTAAAGATTTTGTGCGTGCAAACAGAAGACATTTGCAGCTACAAATGCGTGGAAATGATGTTAGTTTTAATGAAGTTTTTATTGATCTTAAAGAACGTGACAATTTAGATATGACTCGAGAAGCTGATCCACTCAAAATTGTTCCAGAAGCATGGATTCTTGATACTTCTGACTTAACAATTAGGCAAGTGGTAGAGATGATTGTTTCAAAAGCTCAAGTGATGATGAAAGCTTAATCTTAAGAAGTACTATCTATATGGCAAAAAAACAGCACGATATTTTAGATGAACCAAAAATGACTACGAGCGAGCTGATCAAAAGGACTCAGCAAGTCGAAGATGAGAAAGAGCAAAAAAAACAAGAGCGTCTAGAGAAAAAAGAAGAAAAAGAGCGTAAAGCGAAGCAAGAGAAGGTAGAGAAACTTATTGCTCCAGTTCTATTGTTACTCACAATTATTATTTCATTGATTGTAAAGTTCTTGGGCGATTAGCCAAAAATATTTCAAAAACCCGTACTTGTTGCGGGAGTAATTTGTCCTCTTTCCTCAGTTGTTGGGCTAGCAATTGGTTTTGCTTTTACTCTGATTTTGGCAAATTCACAGCTATATAGTTGTTCAGTTCCCGCAGCAAAAAACTCAATATGTAACTGTGAAGCTGGGCACGCTTCACAAGAAGTGTATGGTTGTTTTTTACAAACTTTAGTTTCAACAATGTTTTCTGGAAGCACAAATTGATGAGGATGTTCTTCACTAAGTTGGGCTCTCATCAGCTTATTCCAAATTGGTGAGGCACCGGTAATTCCTGAAGCGACATAACTCATTGGTGTATTGTCATTATTGCCAACCCAGACAGCAACGAGTCTATTTGTAGTATACCCAATTGTCCAGTTATCGCGCAAATTATTTGTTGTGCCAGTTTTTACTGCAACTTCTTGGTTGGGAATTGTGAGTGTAGAAAATGGTCCGAATGCGGGTGTTCTGGCCATATTATCAGAAAGAATATTGGTAATTAAATATGCTGTTTCTGGTTTAATAACTTGTTCGCTGTCACAGCCAGAATTTTCTAGTGCACAGTGATTCTGATAAAAAATTGTGCCGTTATAATCTTTGATTTCTAAAATAGGGTTTAATGGAATATGTTCTCCCATGTTAGCGAAGGTGCCGTAGACTTCAGTCATATCTGCCATTGTGACTTCACCGCCACCTAATGTAAGTGAAAGGCCAAATCTCGACCTATCTTTCCAGGTAGTGATACCCATTTTTTCGGCAAGGTCAATCATATTGTTAATGCTTACCTCAGCAAGTGTTTTAACAGCAGGTATGTTATATGAAGATCCAAGGGCTTCTTTGAGCGTGATTTTGCCATGAAATTTTCCATCATAGTTTTTTGGTGAATACGGTTTTGAACCGAGTGTGTGATATGTAATTGGGGAATCGTCAATGATACTCTGAGTTGTTTTACCATTTTCTAGTGCGAGTGCATACGTAATTGGTTTGATAGAACTCCCCGGTTGACGTGGTCTTTGGGTAACATTCACTTGTCCGTCTTGTGCAAAGTTAAAGTAATCAACCCCACCAACCATACTCAAAATTTCACCTGTTTGCGGGTTGGTAATCATAGCTGCCCCGTTATGGATATTGAGACTGTTGAGTGTTGTAATTTCAGTGCTAACAATTTTTTCAGCATCTTTCTGTACAGACCAATCAAGTGTTGTTCGCACTTCTAATCCACCGGTATTCACTAATTCCTCACCAAATTGTTTTGCGAGAAGTTTTTTCACATACATCACAAAATGTGGTGCCTTGATATCAATTTTATTCTCGTTAAAAATAAGTGGCTCTTTTTTTGCTTGTTCAGCTTGTTCTAAACTTATGTAACCATCTTCAACCATACGTCTGAGAACTTCTTCTTGTCTGGTATACGCAAGCTCTGGGTTTGCTCCAAATGGGGTATAGGTTGATGGTGATTGTGGGAGTCCAGCTAGGAGTGCACTTTCTGCGAGTGTAAGTTCACGAGCGCTTTTTCCGAAAAACTTTTGCGAAGCTTCTTCAATTCCATATGCGTTACCTCCATATGAAACTTGGTTAAGGTACATTTCTAGAATTTCTTCTTTTGAATATTGGATTTCAACTAAAATTGAGAGCAAGAGTTCACGGATTTTTCTTGCAAGAGTTCGCTCAGAAGTGAGTAAGCGATTTTTAACTAATTGTTGTGTAATAGTTGAGCCACCTTGCAAACTTTTTCTTTGGAGATTTGAAATTCCTGCTCGCACAATTCCGCTAATAGAAAAACCGTGATGCACAAAAAAATCTTTATCTTCAATAGCAATTGTTGCCGCAACAGCAGCATGAGGAATTTCTGAAAGTGGCAGAATGGTTCGATTTTCGTCTTCATAAATACGAAATAAAATTTCACCATTTCTGTCCAATATTTTTGTAGACACATGTTGCTCTTTTACAGTGAGGTCTGTTGCTTGTGGTAGATTTTTAAAGATTAAGTCATTAATCCAATAGATACCGCCAAAAAGAGTAATGCTGATTATGAGGGAAGTTAAAATAAATATTTTATGAAACTGGAAAGTAAACTTGAATGAATAGATAATATCTGTAAAGAGTTGCACTAAGAAAAATTGTTCCCAATGTGATGTTTTTTTTGATTCCTTTTTATATTCACATTTTTTTTTGATGGCAAAACGAAGTAGTCGCGATTTGAGTCGTGACTGTTTGTTTTTGCGAAAACGGTGATGGGTTAAAAAATACGTGGCCATGCTAGTTGTGGATACTAACATACTTGAGGAAAAGGTGCAATTAGATATATTTTGAATTATTCTGATTTAATGTTGATTTTGCGTTGAATCACATCCCAGAGTTCACGAGACTCACCCTCGTAGCCCAAAGCCCAGATAGCAATTCCACCTAAATCAAGTTGATTTACATAATCAAGTTTGTAAGAAATTGAGCGACTATTTTCGTAGTACACCACATATATCTCACCATCTTCGATATACGAAATATATGGAGAAAGAGCTATTTCGTTCCAATGCTCTTGTACTTGCAACTCTTCCTTTCGTTCTAATAATTCCAACACTCGTGAATAACTCGCGGTTGCACCAGTATCTGGAAATGTATGAGATTTTGCTTCGCGTGAAATTGTTTGCCATTCATATCCATAAAAAGGTAATCCTAATACAACTTTTTCTCTTGGTGCTTGTTGTAAGAAAGATTGAAAATAGAGGTTGATGCTTTCTTCCCAATTGGCTGTGTCACCAAAGAGTGGTGCAACTGGCCCAGCTTTTTGTGAGGAACTTCTGTGAAAGTCATATGCCATAACTATAATGTAATCAACGTACGGTGCAATTTCTTTCACATCCCAAATCTGTTTGTTGTGCGCAGCACCAGCGTACATATCAATGCTAAGTTGAACGTGAGAATATTTTTTTTGTAAATGTTTCCGTAAATCTTTTATAAATGAAGTCATATTATTTCGTAATGCTTCGTTTGTTTCCCCAGAGGTTTCAATGTCAATATTTACACCGTTGACTGGGTAGGCTAGCAAAACATTATCTAAAGAAACATAAAAGTTTTCTTGGGCCTTTTTTGATCCTAAGAAAGCCACAATGTCTCCGTGGTTGAATTGTGAGATAACAATTTCAACATGTTTGTTTTTATCAATGAGGGAATTACCGATATCTAGAAAAGTATCTGAATTGAGCCGCCGCATGCCCATATCAAGTTCTCCATCGTCATACGATTCAATAAACTTGCCATTTGCATCTAGCGTAAGCGAAAAATATCCTAGATGCGTGAGTTCATCCTGTAAGGTGAGTTTGTCGATATTCCAATAAGGCAGGAATCCGTAAATAATTTTTTGGTTATTTTTCGTTGCAAGTGGTTCATTTAAGAAACTAAAAGTTGTGAGTGAATTTATTGGCGAAATGATTGGCATTTCCCAGTTCATCCAGACGCTGAGTGAAAGTGTAGCAACAAACGTAACTAGAATAAAAACACCAAGTTTAAGTTTTGATATTTTTGTTTTTAGCCAGTTAGGTTCTTTTTTTATTGAAGTTGAATTGTGGGCAAAGTTTCGGACTTCTTTTAAAAATATTTTTTTTGAACTATTCATTTTTTATTGTTGTATTTGTGTCTAAAACGTAATCGTGAGGTATTGCTTGTTGTTCATAAACTGTTTTGCCATCTGGGGTGAGAGGTCGATTACAATTAGTACAGTACATTTTTGTTAATGGGTCAGTATAAAAAGTATGGTTTTCTAGAACTAAACCTTCAACAGATTCTCCAGCTTTTGGTGGAACTCCAGTTCTTGGATCAATCCAAAAATCCTGTGTCATGACAGATGAGTTAGTTGGCTTACTACCTTCCCAATACAAATCTGTAGAAGTAACACTACATGGCTTTCCATTTTTGGCTGGTGGAAAACCACTTGGACAAACCCCTGTTCGAATAACATCCTCTGGTTTTTGGTACCAGTCATATGTCTTGTCATTTAATATAAATCGCATAATGTCATTAAAAATTGGAGCGGCTCCTGTTACACCAGAAACAATGTTGCGATTCATAGGTGTTGAGTTATTATTACCAACCCAAGTCATAACTAAATATTCTGGGGTAAAGCCGACAG
>CAZZDG010000048.1:0-6107 GCA_964652415.1 uncultured Pseudomonadales bacterium
GGGATTGATTTACCAAGCTTTTTTTGAAAAAAGGTGACCGTTTTGGAACGGTCTCTCATTGTTTTCACTTGGCGGAGGTGGTGGGGTTCGAACCCACGAATCCAAAAGGATCACGCTTTCCAGGCGTGTGCAATTGACCACTATGCGACACCTCCAAAAATAAAGCTCTAAATCAGAGATCCATTATAACAAAAATTTTATAAAACGCTCTCTGAAAAAAAACTACATCTCCAAATTCTCAACCGCCCTCACCATATCAGAATTCCCTAACAAGGTATCTTTTTGCGCTAATAATTCTTCTCTTGTGTACCACTTTGCATCATAAATATTTTCATCAGAGGGATTTTTTGAAATATCAATTTTTGCATCACCGGCTAATTTACATTGATATCCGATACAAACTATGTGAACGCCTTCTCTTTGCGGACTATCATGTCCTTTTTCTCCAAGGACAAAATCCCACGCACCAATAACTTTACCAACGGTAATTTCTAAACCTGTTTCTTCAGAAACTTCACGTTTAAGTGCAACTTCTAACCCTTCACCAAACTCTATACCACCACCAGGAAAATCAGCAATTTCAACTGGATTTCCATTTCTTTGTACCAATTCATGGATCATTAAAATTTTATCTTCATGAACAATGAGTGCTTTCACACCTGGTCGCATTCTTTTTGTTGGTTGCAAGTGATCTGTAGACATATCAGTTATTATAACCCGTAATTACCTCGCAAATCCATTCAATATCTTTTTGTGTAACATGTAACCCCATAGGCAAATACACTATTTTTTGTTTTTTGCTCCATTCACTATCATCAAGTTCAAAACGAAGCAGCAGGTTTTGACTACGAACGTACTCTAAAAATTGGTGTGCAAACTCTAATTCTATCCCCAACGGAAAACCACGAAGCTGCGAATAATCTGATTCAGGAAATGGCACTTCAAAAAAAAATTGATCTTGCTGGATTAATTTCTGCTCAAAAATTGGCTCCAACAATTTGTTATACAACTGCACTTGCTGAACTTTATTTTCATAAATTTTTTTATAGTTTAAGTTACTTGACAACCACTCCATCCCTGGAATACCGCACGCTGATAATTGGTGGTCACCAATAACATCATAACCTTGTTGCATTGCAAATTCTGCATATTTATTTCCGTACTTTTGTATTTTTTCGTTTTTGCTGTAATAAACAATTATTAAAAATAATTGCATTAAAACCCACCAAAAAAAAACTTGAAATCGATACCATGAAGTTTGAATATTCGTTTTTAATGCAACTTTTGCAATTTTATTTTGTGAGTATATCCAACTTCCTTGCACTGGAACCACTTTTCGCAAACTATCTATAATATAGTGTTTACTAGAAATAAATTTGATAGTTTTTGGATCTACTACTCTATGTACACAATCTTCTATCAAAATAGTTTCTCGTGTTAAAAAATTCAGCCATTTCTCTAGATTTTTTAACAGAGGATTTGTAATGCCTACTGCATGGAAAATTACAACAACTGTTGGTTTTTCTTCTTGTAGTTTTTGAATAAAATCTGTTACATTTGGCCGGAGAAATTTATCAACTGCATATGTTTTATACTGCAACCCATGCGCTTGCATATTATCAATTACATCACCGCAGAAAAATTCTGGAACTAAAATAAGCGCATTCTTTTTTATTTTATTGATTTCTAATAAATGCCAAAGAGCGTCTTCCCAGGAAAGAAAAAAGCTTTTGAAGAATTTTGGAATTGGTTCACTTACCTGTTTTTTCTCAAAGCTAAAAAAAGCTGGTAGTACTGGTGGCTGGATTGGAAACATAAAACTTGATTATACAACAAGTCCGTGATGTAATACTATAGGTTGTTTTTATCTTGTCACAATGCGTGATTATTGCATGAAGCAACCGACTGTTCTTTAACATACCGCGTGATTTATTTAGATTTTTAGACGTTAGCCCGTCCTTGTTGACTGCATATAGTTCGTGTATTGAGATACAGTGCTTTGTGTGATCAGCAAGGGCGAGCAAACGAAAGTCTAAACCAAGCTCGCTCATTTTTCTTCTACAAAGGAGTAGATCGCATGAAGAAGTTGAACGTATTTTTAGCATTGGCCCTCCTCTTGGGCCTCCTCTTTATGGCTGGGTGCGGCAACGCCCCTGCCGCCCCTACCACCGCCCCGGCAACTACCTATACCATTCAAAATAAGGATGGCAGCGTAACCGCCATCATTGACTTCGATGGCGGGTTTGACTGGACTTGTTCAACCACCCCTGCGATAGAAGGCGTGCCTTGTGCCCAGATGGTTGGGTCACAACTGCACTTTTTCTATGGCCACGAAAAAATTGGTGTGGAAGAGCTTGTCAACGGACGCACGACCGGCCGGCTAGAACTCGAGCCCGACTGGAAAATTGTCTCGGAGGTGACCCACTAACATGAAAAACAACCTCGGGCACACTCTCTCAAGGGAGTGCCCGAGGTTCCCAAAAGGAATCCTCTAAAAAAAACAGCAAGCAAAAAATCACGCGGTATATAACATATTTTACAAAAAAATTACTTCAAATATTTTTGTATTTTCACATACAAATTATCGATCTTCGCAACATGATGTTGTGCATCTAATTTATCTTTTTTGAGTTGTCTTTTAAACTCACCTAAAACTATTTCCCACTTAGTCGTTGCGGTAATCGGCACAGAAATAATTTTCAGAAATGGCGGCTTATTTGCCAGCAACACATCAGCTCTCGCGGTATTCTTGTCAAGATAAAAAATCAATAATAAATTATTTTTCAACGAAAAAATTTCAACCCAACTCTCATCTAACTTAATCCCAACATACTTAACAGCCAGCTCCTTTTCACCAAAACCTTCAATACTCCACTCTGAAGCCTTGGTCACAATGCCGGCTTTTTTCATATTTTGAACAAATGTATTAACTGTGGTTCGATTCATTTTTAAACTCTCACTAAAGTAATCCTACTTTTTCACTGTTTTACTCAAATTTTCAAAAGAAGATTTATTTTTTACTGCCACTTTAATCACCTTTTCCAATGTTTTTAAATTAACATCCTCGATCTTCTTAAAACGAATACAGCTTCTACCTACACTCACTTTACCCAGTTCATTTTTAAACTTTTCTGCAACATATTCCCCATCAACAAGTGCGCATACATACACACTGATATAATTTTTTTGGTTTGCAATAGCAATTAACGGCCAGTCTTGAATTTCTTTTTTATAGTTCGTATACCGCAACTTGCCATATCCGGACATGTTGTACGCAAAAAAAACACTAAGGTCTGGTGCATGTTTTTGAATAAATGCATGCAAAAAAGTAATGTCTTTTCTACGCTCTTCAGGCACGGAATGTATATATTCCGCTACAGAATCAGATTGATTTTTCTTAAACATGTTCATAGCAAAAACTATAACAGTTTACACTGTATTGCTGAAACATTCAAAAATTGCCAGCATCAGCATTATGGCACAGGATTGATTTAGTATGACATTCTTGTAAAACCAAAACGTGCAAAATATAGCCAAGCTAAAACAATTACTAGTACAATAAACAACGCAATGAGGGTTTGAGCATTTGGATGCGCTTTGTGAAATTCTTCTTGTTCTTTTGCAAGATATGATTTAGAAAGCATTGATGCTTCCTTTGCTACACTAGAACTCATTACTGGTTTTGTAGCTTTTGTGGTTTTTACAACAGTTGTCTTCTTTTTTGAAGTAACACGTTTTTTTGGCATGTTGGGCAGTTTTTCATTTTTATTAATACTACAGATAATTTTATATCTAAATGCTACTACTTAGCAAGCTATACTTTTGCATGATATTATTGATTTATGCTTGCTGATAACCAATTATCTAAATTACTGTTAAGTATTAAAAAAATAGACAATGCTAACTTAAAAAAGGCTAGTGATTTTGCTGCAGAAAATAAAATAAATTTATATAACTCTCTTATCCAACTTGAGTTAATGACTGAACAGGAGGTTGGAGAACTTATCGCACAAGTATACAAACTTCCTCATGTGATTCTTGCAAACGAAACTCTCCTTCCAGAAGTAGTTAACATTACACCTGAGTCTGTTGCCAAAAAATTTAGAGTCATTACTTTCAAAAAAACTGACACTGAAATCAAAATTGCATTAGCAAATCCTGCAAACAAGCCAATCGCAGACATGATTGAAAAAAAGACCGGACTAAATGCAACACTCTACTATGCGACTGAAAATGACATAGACCATATTATTGCTTCATACAGACAAGATTTGCAAAAACAATTTGAAGCACTTTTAAGAGAAAGCCTGGGAACTGCAGTGGCTGCCAACGAAACAGTAGACCCCCCAATTGAGAAAATCCTATATCTCCTTATTAGCTCTGCATATGAACAAAAGGCATCTGATATTCATATCGAACCCAAAGAAAATGAGTCACTTGTTCGTTTTAGAATTGATGGTATTCTTTATGATTCACTCCATTTCCCATTACAAATTCACGACAGAATTATCACCAGAATTAAGGTTCTCTCTAATTTACGCACGGATGAACATCTCAGTGCTCAAGATGGTAAGATGCAAGTCACACTCGAAGCTGAAAATCTAGATTTGCGTGTTTCTGTACTACCAATTTCTGATGGTGAAAAAATTGTGTTACGGTTACTTTCTTCAAAATCTCGTTCTTTCTCTTTATCTGATCTAGGCATGAATGAAAAAGATCTCAAAAAGCTTGAAAAAGCATATCTAAAACCAAACGGAATGATTTTATCCACTGGTCCTACTGGATCAGGAAAAACTACTTCTATCTACTCAATTTTAAAAATCATCAACACGAGTGACAAAAATATTACTTCTGTCGAAGATCCCGTCGAGTATAAGATTAAAGGTGCAAATCAAATTCAAGTAAATACCAAAACTAACTTAACTTTTGCTAACGGATTACGCTCAGTGCTCCGCCAAGATCCTGACTATGTTTTTGTTGGTGAGATTCGTGATAACGAAACAGCAGGGATTGCTGTGAATGCCGCCTTAACCGGTCACTTAGTTTTTTCAACTCTACATACAAATGATGCTCCATCTGCTATTCCTAGGCTGATTGATATGAAAGTTGAGCCATTCTTGGTTGCTTCGACAGTTAATCTTGTTGTTGCACAACGTCTAGTTCGTAAAAACTGCGACAATTGTCGACAAGGATTTAAGGTTACACGAGAAGAACTAATTAACTCATTTACAAAAGAAGTTGTAGACAAACACTTTAAACCGGGAAAAGAAATTACGCTTTTTAAAGGCAAAGGATGCAAAAAATGCAACTTTACAGGATTTACCGGTAGAATTGGTATTTTTGAATTGCTAGAAGTCACAAAAGATATTAAAGAACTCATCACCAATAGATCTGAGGCAGATCTCATTAGAGCTCAAGCAATTAAAGAAGGCATGGTTAACATGCTCGACGATGGACTAGAAAAAATTACCCAAGGTCTGACAACAATTGAGGAAGTGCTCCGCACTACCAGAGTAGAATCGTAATGAAAACATCATCGATAAAAATTTCAGACAAAGAAAAAATTCAACTTCTGAGTAACCTGGGAACTATGCTTGCTGCGGGAATTCCAATTCTAGAAGTTGTTATTTCTCTACTTGAAGAAGCAAAAAATAACACCAAAAAAATCCTATTAACTTTGCGAGAAGACCTTGAAGCGGGTAATGTTATTAACGAGTCATTTGCTAAATATCCAAGATCTTTTGACAAAGTGACTATCAATTTGATTAAGGCTGCTGAAAAAGCTGGAACTCTTGAAGTAGCTCTCAAAGACATCAAAGAAGGTATCCGCAAAGAAATGGAATTTGGTGACAAAATAAAATCAGCGCTCATGTACCCTGTTTTTGTTCTATTCGTTTTTGCTGGGGTTATGCTCATGATGCTTATCGTGGTTATCCCAAAAATCTCAAAAGTGTTTACGCGTCTCAAAGCCGAGCTACCATTGCCAACAAAGATCATGATTTATGCATCTAATATACTCATAGAACACTGGCAATGGGTTATTGTTGCTGTTGTAGCAATTATTGCCATAATTGCACTGTTAGTCAGGTTTAAGAAGCAGTTTTTCC
>CAZZDG010000049.1:0-5625 GCA_964652415.1 uncultured Pseudomonadales bacterium
CAAATTATTACTCAAAATACTCGCTGAAAACCCGCTAAACTAGGAAAGACCCTTATTTTATCTGCCTTTCATAAAAAGAATCAGAAAACACCATTGAAGGAACTAAAAACTGCAGAACAAAGATTGAAAAGGTACAAAATATGAACATACATTTAAAAAAAATTATTGAAAAAAATACAATTTCTTCAAAAGAATTCTCTAAAGACTTTACTGTTGAACAAAAAAAAGTAGTTGAATCTGAAATAAAATTTTATGATATTGTCATGGCTCTCAAAATTACTAGACAAAAACTCGGTCTAACCCAAGAGCAACTTGCACAAAAAGCAAATATTCCAAGAACTACTATTACAAAAGTTGAGTCTGGAAATTACAATCCAACACTACAAACACTGATGAGTATTGCTGCTGCAATGAACAAAAAATTACAAATAAGCTTGTTGTAAGTCACTATTTAAAAATCAATTCCTCTGTTCAAAAAAATTCAACACTTCTTGCGCATGGATTGCCGGCTTCACATCTTCCCAAACTTTTATAACCTTGCCAGACTCATCTAAAACAAACGTCATTCTCTTGATGCCCGCAAATACTTTGCTAAAGAAAGATTTTTCTACAATAACTCCCAATTCAGTTAACAACTTTTTTTCAGGATCAGACCACAAAGGAAAAGGTAAGTCGTGCTTTTGAGCAAATTTTGCATGAGAGTCTACCGAATCTGCACTCACCCCAATTACCTGAACCCCTAATTTTTTAAGCTGAGGTGTAATATCTCGAAATTCACAAGCCTCCTGCGTACATCCTGGAGTGTCGTCTTTAGGATAAAAATAGAGCACTACTGGCTTGCCCAATAATTGCTTCAAAGAAACAGAATTTCCTATTTGGTCCAAAAACTGAGCATCAAGTGGGGCAATTTGATTAAGTTCTAACATATTACTGTTATCTCATATTCTAGCTCTCTAGTCACTTCTAGAATAAAGTGATAGAGTGATTGGGTATGTACTCACTTGAAACCCCCATTGAAACTATTGAAGGAATCGGCCCAAAACTGCTCGAAAAATTTGCGCAAAAAAATATTATTACGTTTAAGGATCTATTGCTATTTTTACCCCTGAGATATTCAGATCGATCAGAAATTATCCAAATTAAAGATTTGGAAGTTGGCAAGCTTGTCAGCTTTACCGCCCAAGTTTCACCAATCAAAAGTTTCTACAAAAATAGACGAAAAATTGACTCGGCAACGGCTACAGATAACACTGGCAAAGTAAAACTAATGTGGTTCAACAATAAATTTATTGCACAATCTGTAAAACCAAACGCAACTTACATGATCAGTGGAAAATTAAATGATAGAGGAATGTTGATACAACCAACTTTAGAAAAAATTGCTGAAGAAAAAGTAGAGGAAAGTGAAAACGAAAATTCCGGGCTAAACCAATTGGATACAATCCACACCGGCCGACTCGTCCCAATATATTCTAGCACGCTTGACATTCAACAAGGAACCCTACGCCGAATTCTCAAAAAAGCTTTAGCAAGATATCAACTCAGTGAGCGTGACAATTTTGCTGAAATCGATTCAATTTTATGCCATGCTCAACAAGTGCTTCCAATGAAAGAAGCCCTCAGCCAATTACATTTTCCAGATTCAGAAGAATCAATTATGAAAGGCAGAGAACGGCTGGCACTAGAAGAATTGCTATCACTGATTAAAACCTCAGAACAAATCAAAACATACTGGAAAAATCTGCATAGTGCAGAAAAAATCCAAATTTCACAACCAGAAATTCCAGAATCAATCCCATTTGAACTCACAATGGCACAAAGAAAATGCGTGAAAGAAATTCTCGCTGACATTGCAACTACAAGCCCAATGAATCGGGTGTTGATAGGAGACGTAGGATCAGGAAAAACTGTTGTTGCTGGAACTGCCGCTTACCACACAATTAAATCTGGAAAGTCTGTTGCTTTGATTGCACCAACTAAAATCTTAGCAGAACAACATTTTCAAACACTGCAAAAAATATTCCCAGAATTAAAAATTGAGTTGCTCACCGGGAAAACGCCAAAAACAAAAACTCTTGCCAAAAATCCAGCCACTACCAACCCAATACCAAAATTTTATGTTGGCACCCATGCCCTGATTAATAAAATTGACTCCATTCAACCGGGGCTCATCATTTATGATGAACAACATCGGTTTGGCGTCACTCAAAGATCAGAGTCTGCCAAATTACAAATAATTCCACACACCTTAACTATGTCGGCGACACCGATTCCTAGAAGTTTGATGCTCACCATTTTCTCCCACCTCAAAGTAAGCACCATTGACGAGTTGCCAAAAGGCAGAATTCCTACTAAAACTTGGGTGGTTCCAGAAGAAAAAAGAGCGGGGGCATATGATTGGATTGCAAAAAAACTTTGTTCAGAAACTCAGACCAACATCGAAGCAAACTCTACATCCTCTGACTCAGCAAAACTTGCCTTGATTGTCTGTCCATTTATCGATCCATCAAACCATGAAGCCTTCGAAAATATTGCTAGCGCCAAAGAAACCTTTACAACAATCAAATCAGAGTTTTCAAAACTAGGTGAAAAACATGGCAGAACATTTGCCGTCACCTTACTTCACGGCAAAATGAAGCCTACCGAACAAAACAAAATCATTACAGATTTGTATAACAAAAAAATTGATATATTGGTTACAACCCCCGTTGTTGAAGTTGGCGTTGATCTTCCTGCTGCCTCAATTATGGTTATAGAAGCCTCCCAACGCTTTGGAATGGCGAGTTTACACCAACTACGAGGTAGAGTTGGCAGGGCGGGACAACAGGGATATTGTTTGCTTTTCAGCGACACTAAGTCAAAAACGGCGCAAGAACGTTTGGAAAATTTTTCTAAAGAAACAAATGGTCTCAAACTTGCCGAACTAGACCTAAAATCAAGGGGTAGTGGTGACATTTTTGGCACCCAACAGAGTGGATTATCTAACTTACAGTTTGCTAGCTGGACAAACCTAGAACTCATTGGTCAGGCAAAAAAGATCTACGAGACTCTGCCAAAAGATTGGCGACCATTTTTTACTCCAGCCATAGATCCAGAAGTTGTGAAACCGCTCGCAAACTAAAAAATCCCTAATTCCTCCTCTTGTAATTAACTACATCAGGCGTTAAAATCGGTCATTCACGCCTTAACTTGGTGTTTTTTGTGTATGCGCTGTTATCTGATATTGCGCTTGCCGTGTAAAAAACGCTAGAATAGGCTAACCAATTAGGAAAATAAAACGAGATAAGATTGAAAGGATACTATGGGAGCTTTACCAAAAAACAAAATAACCAGAGCTGAACGTGGTAAGAGAAGAAAAGGAAATACCCCTTCTGTAAAGAAGGATCCAAAAATTACAATGATTCCTGCACATAAAAAAGGACTTGTTGCTCAATTTTTCAAATCTCTTGGCATTTCTGAAAAATAAATAAAGGAAACCGATGTCTGATCAAAGACATGATTACCGCATACAATTGATGCAAGATTTATTTGCTTGTACTTTTACTGCACAAAACATGCAAATCTGTCTTGAAGAAAGACCTGCAGAATCAACAGTACTGGTAATCATTAAGAATCTTGAGAGTATTGATGCAAGGATTCGTGAAGCAGCACCCGAACGACCGCTTGATGAAATTAATAAAGTCGATTTAGCAATTTTGCGATTAATCGTCCACGAATCAGACAGCAAAAAAACTCCTAAAAAAGTTTTGCTCAATGAAGCTATTGAGCTTGCCAAATACTACAGCGCTGAAAATTCTCCTGGATTCGTAAATGGAGTACTAGCAAAAATAATTTTAGAAGAACAATCTACTACAGAAGAAGAATTATGACCTCGAAGACCGTTCAATTTGAACAAACCCTACTTAAAATTCAACACATTATTGCCGAAATCACAGGTAACGAAGTAGAAGACATTAGCCAAGACTCACTTTTAGAAGATCTTAACCTCTATGGACCAGACTTGAAAAGAGTAGTCGTAGCTATTGGCAAAGCATTTGGAGTGTATTTGTACGCTTCAGATATTGAAGATGAGTGTGAGACAATTCACGATCTTGCTTTAATTGTTCATGAAGAAGCATTTTTAGGATAAGATTTCTAGACAATAAATATGCAATTACCAAAATTTCAAAACCAAGCATTACTAGAACGCGCACTCACACACAGAAGTGCTTTAAACGAAAAAAAATCAAGCTCGGAAGTCTCAAATGAACGTTTGGAGTTTTTGGGTGACGCTGTCTTAGAACTTGCAACAACAAAATTTTTATTCGATAAATATCCTGAAGAACCAGAGGGCACTCTTACCGCATACAGAAGTTCATTGGTCAAAACTGAGTCACTTGCACAAATAGCAATGGATCTGGGTTTGGGCCAAGAACTGCACATAAGCAAAGGTGAAGAAGCAACTGGAGGCCGCACAAATATTGGCATTTTAGCTGACACAATGGAAGCTTTCTTGGGCGCACTATACCTTGATCAGGGCTTAGATGCCGTGGTGGAATTGCTTGAGGAAATACTGTTCCCAAACATTGAAGCTATTATCAAAAACAAACTCTACAAAGACGCAAAAAGTCATTTGCAAGAAATTGTACAAGCACTTGGCTTTGAAACCCCATCCTATGAAGTAATTACTGAAGTTGGTCCAGATCATGATAAAGAATTTACTGTGACTGTAACAGTTGGTGATTCTATCGCTGGTAGAGGCAGTGGTAAAAGTAAACAACATGCCCAACAAGCTGCGGCAAGAGAAGCAGTGAAAAAATATTCAAAGGAAACCACTTGAGAAATTAATAACAATAGAGTATAATTCCAACTCTTGAGTGAAAAATAGTAATTAAAAAATAAAAAGAACAGAATATGTTGAAAATTAAATTAGCTCGATTTGGTAAAAAAGGACAACCTCACTTTCGTATTATCTTAAATGAAGCTCGTTCAAAAAGAGACGGTCAATACGTCGCACTTTTAGGTCATTATGCTCCTACAGCAACTCCAAAACTTTTGGAACTTGATCTAGTAGCCTATGGCGAATGGCTCAAAAAAGGTGCTCAACCAACTCCAACTGTTGCCGCTTTGGCAAAAAGAGTAGAGTCTGGTACACCTTTCCCAGAAAAGATAAAAAGACCTTCTAAAAAAGCTCGTGCAAAAGCTGCAGCTGAAAAAGAAGCTAAAGATGCACCTGTTGAAGTGGTCGCTGAAACTCCGGTAGCAGAAGAAGCACCAGCACAAGAAACTGAGACACCAGTAACAGAATAACAGCGTAAAGGAATACATACATGAAAAACCTTTTAGAATATATCCTTATTCACTTAGTCCAATATCCAGAAGACGTCAGAATTGATGAAACCCAAGATGAAAGAGGTTTCCTATACACTATCCACGTAAATTCAGAAGATATAGGTAGAGTTATTGGTAAAGGTGGCGCAGTTATCCACTCAATCAGAAACATTGGAAAAATCAGAGCAATCAAAGAAGGTATCCGCGCAAGAATTACCATTGATGACGGCAAAGAGAGACCAGAATACGCTCCAGCAGCAGCTTCAGTTTCTGAAGAAATGCCAGCTGATTCTTCAACAGAAGAATAAAAATTAA
>CAZZDG010000050.1:0-5531 GCA_964652415.1 uncultured Pseudomonadales bacterium
TTCTGTTAAAAATGCTCCGCTTTAAGCCGTTATTCTAGGAAAGACCCTAATTTTAATTTTTGTTGGAGCACTAATATACGTATATGGATTACCATATGCCCAGCAAATGATGGATAAAGGTGTGCAAGTTAATATTCCAAAAGATATTAATGTTCAGGTGCAACAAACTGAATAAATTTGAAGTAAAAAGTAATAAATAAAAAAGAAAGAAAAATAGTATGAACATACTACTTTGGATAGTTTTAGGAGCGCTAGCAGGATGGTTAGCAGGTGTATTTATGAAGAGTGATCACGGCATGGTTGAGGATATTATTCTCGGAATCATTGGTGCCTTCGTTGGTGGATTTATAATGAATTTCTTCGGACAACCAGGTGTCACTGGGTTCAATCTCTATAGTGTCGTTGTGTCAGCTTTAGGCTCAGCAGCTGTTATCTTTTTGGGAAGAGTTATTCGTAGATAATTGAGATTTTGGAAATCACTATGCTTTCATTAATTTTTTTATTAGTTGTTGGGGCGGGTATAACCTTTGTTTCTTTGCAAAATACTGCTGTAGTTTCACTGACTTTTCTTAACTACACTTTTCCAAATTTACCAATTCATTTTGTTATCATTGGTTCAATAGTAGTTGGGGTTGTACTTGCATATCTCATTAGTTTTATTAACTCAATTTCAACTTTTATGCTCATTCGAACACAACATAAAAAAATTGGAGAAGAGAGAAAAGAAGTTGCAGAATTGACTAAAAGAGTGCATCAACTTGAGCTAGAAAATGTTGGATTGAAGACTGAGAATGATCCAACAAGTTTTGATCAGAAATCTCTATGAAACTTTTATTAGCAAAGTTGTGGAAATTATTTCATTTACCAAAAAACATACAATTGTTTGTAATGCGAAGGTTGCAAGATCAATTTTTAATTGGTGTGACTGGAATAATTTTCAATGAGAAAAATGAAATTCTTTTGTTCAAACATGTGTATCGTGCCCACTCGTGGAGTTTGCCGGGTGGGTACATGAAAGCTGGTGAGCATCCAAGAGAAGGAATAGAGCGAGAAATTTTTGAAGAGTCTGGATTGGTAGTTAGTGCAGATGAAATGTTGAAGACTAGAACAGATCGTGATTCAGCACGATTAGATATTTGTTATGTTGGAGCATTTATTGGTGGAGATTTTAAACCAACACACGAGGTTATAGAATATGGTTTTTTTAAGCAAGACACTTTACCACTATTAAGAAAAAATCAATTATTTTTGATTGATACTGCACTGAAGCAAAAGAAAGTGGGCTAAGAAATTGTATACACATAATTTGTTGTATACTATTACTTATGAAAACATTTCCAACAAAAGAAGATAAAGAACTAGCACAAGCATTTGAAAAGCTCAAGAATGAGAAAGAAGTAATAGGTTTTTTACGAGATTTGCTAACTCCTGCAGAAATTGAAGAGTTTTCTAAACGGTTTCAAATAGCTAAACTACTTTGGACTACAAATCTTTCATATTTAGACATTGCTACAAAGCTAGATACAAGTACGACAACTGTTACTAGGGTTGGTCAATGGTTATATAAAGAAAAATGGCAAGGATATAGCACTGTTCTTGAACGTATGTTTGGTAAATCAAAACGATAATTTTATAATAATTTTTGTATTATCATATTAACACGTTGACATATCACAAAAAGTAAAATATAATACTTGTATGTTACAACTTAACAGAAAAAATCAAATGAACCATCATCACCACGTAAATAGCGGGGTGATTTAACGTAGCAATAAAAAGTAAAAAAGAAAAACAGTCATCATCCCGCAAGTAAAGCGGGATTTTTCGTATATACGAAAAAATTAGATGACTGTTTTTTTATGAAAGGAATGTATGTCAATTATTTTGACAGGAAAAAATCTTACAGTAGAATCTGTAAAAAAAGTAGCGAGAGATAGGATGAAGGTAGAGTTGCCAATAGAGGCAATCGATCGTATTCAAAAAGGTCGCTCTATATTGGAAAAATATGTAAATCGTAAAGAAAAAATTTATGGTGTAACAACTGGTTTTGGCGATTTTTCTAAAGTATTTATTAGCACAGAAGATGCGGCTCAATTACAGGTGAACTTAATTAGAAGTCACAATGCTGGAGTGGGTGAACCGGTCCCAGAGGATGTTGTAAGAGCTACAATGCTTGCACGAGCAAATTTTTTAGCTAGCGGTATGTCTGGTTGTCGGCCGATTATTGCCCAAACTCTTGTAGAGGCAATAAATAAAGGTCTGTATCCATATATCCCAAAAAAAGGTTCTGTGGGGGCAAGCGGTGATTTAGCTCCGTTAGCTGCTATGGCGGCTTGCCTCATGGGTGAAGGGGAAGCAATTGTTGCTGGTAAGAGATATCCATCTATAGAAATTTTGAAAAAACTGAAAATTAAACCAATTGTGCTTTCATATAAAGAAGGTTTAGCGTTAATAAACGGAGATACCTTAATGGTTGGGTATGCAACTTTGCTTGTTTATGATGCACTCCAGATTGAAAAACTTTCTGATATCGCACTCTCAATGACACTTGAAAGTATCACGGGTGTTATGGAGGCATTTGATGAGAGATTGCAAAAATCGAGGGGGTTCCAGGGGCAAGAAGATGTAGCAGCAAATATCAGACAGATTACAAATGAAAGCAAGATTTTGAGTGGTGAGAAAACGAGGGTGCAGGATAGTTATGTTATCCGTTGTGCTCCGGTGATTATTGGAGCTTCAAGAGAGGCAATTACTTTCATAAAAAAACAAACAGAAACTGAACTCAATGGTTCTTGCGACAATCCTTTGGTATTTTTAGATGACGAGGTAGTGTTGGCTGGTGGAAATTTTCATGGTCAACAACTAGCGTTACCACTAGATTTCTTAAAACTGGCTTTATCTGAAATTGCTAATTCTTCAGAAATAAGAATGGAACGGATGATTAATAAAACCTATTCTGGGTTACCACCATTCTTAGTAGAAAACGGAGGGCTTAATTCTGGTTTCATGGTTCCTCAGTATACTGCCGCTGGGCTTGTTAATTTAAACAAAGGATATTGCTGGCCAAATAGTGCTGATTCAATTTCACTCTGTGCTGGGCAAGAAGATCACGTTTCTATGGGTACAAATTCTGCTTTAACTGCGTACGAAGTTGTGCAGAATGTGCAGTATGTTTTAGCAATTGAGTTATTAATTGCAGCTCAAGCGTTAGAGTTTGTTTCAAAGAAACCAAGTTTTGCTGTTCAAGCCGTTGTTGAATTAATTCGTTCAAAAATTCCAAAAGTAGAGAGAGATACTGCATTATACGGATATATAGAACAGTTATATCAGTGGGTTAAAAGTGGTGAGATAGTTGATATGGTTGAGAGAAAAGTTGGGAAATTACTATGAAAAAAAATGTTGTAGTTAGTTTGGGCGAAGGAAACACTCCTTTGCTCAGACTTGCTAACTTATCCAGAGAGTTAAATTGCGATCTTTGGGCTAAGTGTGAGTTCATTAATCCGACTGGTTCATTTAAAGATAGAGGAAGTGTTACAGAAATTCTTGAGGCAATCAGACAAGAAAAAAATGGTGTAGTGTGTGCTTCGACAGGAAATATGGCAGCAAGTTTATCTGCGTATGCAGCGCAAGCAAACCTTGAATGTATTGTTGTGGTTCCAAAAAAAACACCTGAATCAAAATTGAGACAGGCACTTATTTGTGGTGCAAGATTGGAAAAAGTAATTGGAACCTATGATGACTGTGTTGCCGTTGCAAAAAATATTGCGAATACAAAGAATTACTACTTATGTGGCGACTATGAGGTAAGAAGGATAGGCCAAAGATCTATTGGTTGGGAATTAGCAAAGTCTAAAATTAATTTTGCGGCAGTTGTTGTACCAGTAGGAAATGGTACTGTTGGTATAGCAATAATGGAGGGCTTGTTAGAAAAAAAAGGTCTACAACAACTGCCGCAATTTATTGGCATTCAAGCGGAGACAGCAAACCCTATTGAAATTGCATGGAAAGAAAATAAAAAAATAATTTTTCAGCGGAATACTCAAACGGTTGCAAGTGCTTTTAATGTTGGAAGTCCTTTAGATGGTGATTTAGTTTTGGAATGGTTGCAAAAAAGCAATGGAAGCATGTTAAGTGTGAATGATTCAGAAATTATTCAGGCACAAAATATATTAGCTCAGAAAGAAGGCTTATTTGTAGAGACTACAGCAGCAAGCACATTGGCTAGTGTTTTAAAAAACCCTCGCTTATTCAGGGACAAACGTATTGTATTGGTTTTGACTGGTTCTGGTTTAAAAGAGTAGCATAAAGCAATACTGCTACGATACAGTTTTGCACTGTATAATGATGCTTTATATGACAGTTTTACAGGCAATTATTTTATCGATTGTTGAAGGTATTACAGAGTTTTTGCCCATTTCATCTACTGGTCATCTTATCTTAACGAGCAAAGTTTTGGGAATTGCTCAAACAGAGTTTGTAAAAAGCTTTGAGGTAATTATTCAGCTTGGTGCAATTTTAGCAGTCGTTCTCCTGTATTTTAATACTGTTATAAAAAATCTAAAGATTTGGGGAAGAATTTTACTAGCTTTTATTCCCACAGGGATAATGGGTGTATTTGTCTACGATTTTGTAAAAGGTAGCTTGCTTGGCAACTATAATGTTGTTATTTTTTCACTTTTTTTTGGTGGTGTAGCAATTCTACTTTTGGAAGAATTTGTTAGTAAAAAAGGAAATAAGATAGAATCAATCGAACAGCTCACTCCCGCACGCGCATTTTTTATTGGTATTGCACAATCAATTTCTATGGTGCCAGGAGTTTCTCGTGCTTTGGCAACAATTTTTGGCGGTTTATCTGTTGGTTTGAGTAGGAAAAGTGCAACAGAATTTTCCTTTTTACTTGCAGTTCCCACCATGTTGGCTGCTTCAGGTTTTGATTTGATAAAAACAGGATATTTGTTTAGCAGTGAAGAGTATGTAGTCTTGGCAGTAGGGTTTGTTGGTGCATTTATATCTGCACTCATAACAATTAAATTTTTGATTAATTTCGTCCAAAAACATTCATTTAGAGTGTTTGCTATTTATAGAATTGTGCTGGCAATTATTTTTTGGATTATGTATTAATTAGTGGATATTTTTAACATGTTGAAAAAAGAAACTTTACTTCCGTTCTACTCGTTAAAGCTTGAAAAAATTAAAGCAGTATTAGAAACGAACTTTGAAACTGGTTTGACTGAAGTTGTCGTTGCTGAACGTTTGCAAGAGTTTGGTCATAATTCATTGCCTGAAGTTGCAAAAACCCCGTTATGGAGAAAATTTTTAGCGCAGTTTGAAGATTTTTTGATTTATATTTTGATTGCAGGATTGGTTTTCTCTTTTCTGGCTGGTGAGTATATAGATGGTATTGTTATTTTAGTTATTGTTTTAGGAAATGCAATTTTAGCATTTATCCAAGAGGGAAAAGCTGAAAAAGATTTGGAAGAGATCCAAAAGATTTCTGCTCCTTATTGTACAGTTCGAAGAAGTGGAAAGTT
>CAZZDG010000051.1:0-5420 GCA_964652415.1 uncultured Pseudomonadales bacterium
ATCTCTGCTCTGGCAGTCTGCCAGTTTACCTGGCAGAGTACTGCCCTCAAGGACGCCTTTGCGAATGACGGCGTCCTTGGCAGCGCGCGCAGCCATGCGCGCGCGAGCAGACAACATGATCTTATCGATAATTGTCTTTCCCGCCTTTGGATTTTCTTCTAAGAACGTAGTAAAGCCATCTTTCAAAATTTGGTACACAGCAGTTTGTGCCTCAGAGTTGTTTAACTTTGTTTTGGTTTGAGATTCGAACTGCAAATCATTAGAAGGCATCTTGACGAAAATAACAGCAGCCAAGCCTTCTTTCATGTCGTCTGGCGTGAAAGATTCTTTTTCTTTTAACAAACCATATTTTTTAGCATAATCGCGCAAGACATAGCCCAGAGCTGTTCTAAATCCATTGACGTGTGCTCCACCATCAGGGGTATGAATCACGTTCACGTATGATTCCAAACGCTCGTTATAAGAATCATTATATTGTAATGCAATTTCTACACCAATTTTTTTGTGAGTTTGGTCATCTTCCCAGACTTGATTAACATACATGACATCGTGCAATGACTTTTTGGTCATGTTTATGTGCTCGACCAAAGAACGAATACCACTTTCATAGTAGTAGTGTTGATTTGTGTTCAATAATAAGTCTGTGAACTCAAAGTAAATACCTGCCATTAAGTAGGCACGGTCTTTTACGACGTTAATTAGGGTATGGTGACTGAATTTTGTAGTAGAAAAAATTGTTGGATCAGGAATAAATGAGAGCAACGTGCCAGTTTTATATTTTATGAATTGAGTTGCCTGTTGTGGGAACATTCTCACAACTTCAGCTTCTGAGATAGTTTTGACTCTTTCAAAAGGAATACCTCGTGAGTGAGCTTGGTAATAGAACTTGTTATCTCTTCGTACAATAACTTGCAGTAAAGTTGATAACGCATTCACCGCACTTGAACCAACACCGTGCAAACCACCAGAAGCCTGGTAGGCTGTTTCTTCAAACTTACCACCTGCATGCAGTTTAGTCATAACAACTTCTAATGCTGAAACACCAGAAACATGCATATCAACTGGGATACCGCGACCTTCATCAACAACGGTAATCGATTGATCCCCTGCTTCTTTGTCACTAATGAGTTTGACTTGTTCATCTGTGAGCGGAGATAAATATAATTGAATTTTTTTGCCGTACCCTGCGATGGCTTCATCAACAGCGTTATCAAGAATTTCTTTTGCTAAATGATGGAGTCCACGAGCGTCGGTTGAACCGATATACATACCCGGTCTTTTACGTACTGGTTCAAGACCTTCAAGGACCTTGATTTCTGATGCTTGGTAATGTGACTCTTGTTGTTTGGCCATAGTTATTCAATCTAAAAATAATGAGATACTTTTTATATCACATTGGCAGGAACTTATACAGCGATACTTATGTGAATTACAAAATAATATACATCAAATACGTTGGCGTGGATAGTGGTATTTGTGCAAATAAAATCCCATTTTGATAGCTCTGGGGGGCTTGCAGTTGCATTACTTGAGTAGAACAATTTATCTAGGACTTTGGCAGTCCGATCATATTATTGCTAATTTGTTGTCTAAAGTAAAAGAATTGTCTCATCAATATATATTTCTTTATATTAAATATCATTACAATATATTTTGATATATTTAAAAAGAAACTATAATATTATTATTCAAGTTCAAAAAAACAGTTTTCGAGTGTTAAAGCTACATTTGTGTTGTGCTCTAAATAATTTATAGTTTTGAGAAGTATTTTGAGGTTACAAGTTATTTGTTTTACTGAGTACTTTGTTTGTGAATTACGGAGCTGGCCATGTAAAAATTGTAGTAGATCAGTGCAGAGTGTGAGTGCCTCTGCTCTTTCTTTGTAAACAGCGGCGAGTGTAATCTTTTTGCCAGGATTGCTGCGAATAATTTCTTGTAATAGGTTGTCAATTTCCAGAAATTTGTTTTGTTGGGCGAGTTTTGCTGCGATATTTGGTTTGTTTTCAACATTTTCATTTGGATTAGTAACAGATAGTATTTGACAGCGTGATCTAATAGTATCTAATAATTTTTCTGGTGTTTTTGTAACAAAAACGAGCTGTGTATTAGTCGGTGGTTCTTCAATTGATTTTAGTAACGCATTTTGAGCTGGAACGGTGAGTAGCTGGGCATCCAAAAAAATAAAATATCTAGTTTGCCCGGCTTGATATGCGCTATATGCCAGTTGCTCTTTTATTTCTCTTACAGTTTGGATTTTTATACTTTCTGCTGTTTGATTAATCAGAGTGATGTTGGGTTGATTGAGAATAGAGTTAATAGTCAGGCTGTTTTGTGTGTTTGTATTCAGCCACATTACACTCGCGGCAAGTGAGTTGAGCGTTAAATCTGGTTTGATGATGAGTGATGGTATGTATTCCATTGTCTTAGTTGTCTGCTGGTTAAATTTAATTTATAGTATTACAAGAAGTACAAAAAGTGTATACCGTATGTTTGATCCTGCCCAATCAACAAATCCTATTCAAATACCTCAAACAGATCCTGTGAGGCTTACAAGTTCAGACTCAAGTGCTGATGTAAGTGCGGTCATTCCTTCTTCTTCAGATCCTACTGTTGCTCTTTCAACCATGAACCTACAAGCTGCTGAGCAAGCGGTTCAAGCAGAAACAGCACTCTCTGGTACTGATTTAACAAAAATTGCTGAGTCATTAGAAAAAGAAACAGAAGCTTTAGCGGCTAACTCATCACCTGGTATAGCTGATGAAACAAATGTTGTACCAGAAGTACTAGAACAGCAACCACAAGTGGCAGCGACCGAACAACTTCAGGGAGTTGCGCCAGTTCAGGTTGAACAGACTGTCCCATCTGCCCCACTCTCGTCTTTATCACCTCAGACTCTTCAAACGCAAGCAGCGATTGCTAAATCAGGTGGAGCCGTTAAAAAACCAGAAGATGCTCCAGGAATTGATCCAAATAAAACATATAGTAATGTCGTTGAAGTTCTCAAAGATACAGGGGCACTTGATCAAGATGAAGCTAATCAGATTCTTGTGGAAAATGTAAGCACGGGTAAAACTTTTGAGACAATTCTTGAAGAAAATAAGTTTGTTTCTGAAGAACAGCTCACTCAAGCTAAATCGGTAGTTCACAAGATTCCATTTGTGAATATTTCTGAATATGGTAATGATCCTCAAGCTTTAACCCAGCTTCCAGAAGGAGTGGCGCGTAATTATAATATGTTGCCACTTGAGTTTGATAAAGAAAAACATAACTTAACAGTGGCGATGAAAGATCCGCTTGATTTATCTGCAATTGATTTTGCTGAGCAGAAATCAGGACTAAAAATTATTGCGTATTATGCAATGCCTTCAGAGCTTGACCGTAAAATTGCTGAGAACTATTCGCAGAGTCTATCAAGTGAAGTGACCGCTGCTTTGGAGCAGACATCTCAGGTTGCTGAAGACAAGGCTTTAAAGCAGGATCTGAGAGGTTTTTCTGGAGAGACAATTCGTGAAGCTCCAATTACAAAAATTGTGCAAACAATTGTGGCCTTTGCCATGAAGGCTCGGGCATCTGATGTGCACATTGAGCCTCAAGAACAGCGCACCCGTGTGAGATATAGAATTGATGGTATTTTGGTTGAGAAATTGATTCTACCTAGAAGTGTGCACGAAGCTGTGGTTTCTCGTATAAAAATTCTTTCTGGACTCAAAATTGATGAAAAACGTATTCCACAAGATGGTCGGTTTACGTTTGTTTCTGGTACTGCTGAAGTTGATTTGCGTGTTTCTACTCTACCAACTATTAACGGTGAAAAAATTGTTATGCGGTTGTTAAAAAAAGATGCTACTGTGCCGGCTCTCGAGGAATTGGGATTGTTAGGTGTTGCCTTAAGCCGAGTGAAAGATGCAATTAAAGTGCCTCACGGAATTGTACTCGTTACTGGTCCGACTGGATCTGGTAAAACCACAACTCTCTACTCTGTCTTGCATACTATTAATACACCAAAAGTGAATATTATGACTTTGGAAGACCCGGTTGAGTACCAGATGACGGGAATCAACCAAGTCCAGATTAATCCACAAGCTGGTTTGACCTTTGCTTCTGGATTGCGTTCTTTTTTACGTCAAGATCCGAACATTATCATGGTGGGAGAAATTCGTGACTCAGAAACGGCAGAGTTGGCTATCCAGGCTTCTTTGACAGGTCATTTAGTCTTCTCTACTCTGCACACTTCAAGTGCTGCGGGAGCAATCCCTCGTTTACTAGATATGGGAGCTGAGCCATTTCTGCTCGCTTCTTCTATGACTTTGACTATGGCTCAGCGTGTGGTGCGTAAAATTAATGAAGCTTATAAAGAAGAATATAAACCAGAACAAGCTGTTATTGATAACATTCAAAAAGTCTTAGGTTCGAAACTTGATGATTGGCTTAAGAAAAAAGGGTTGAAATCAGCGAACGATATTATTTTATATCGTGGTAAAAAAGATCGCCCCCAAACCGAGCCAGAGTATAAGGGTCGTGTGGCCATTTTTGAGGTCATGCCGATTACAGAAAAGATTGGTAAGCTCATTTTAGAGCGTAAGCCAGCAACGGAAATGGAAAAACTTGCATTAGAAGATGGTATGCTATTTATGAAGCAAGACGGTTACATAAAAGCTCTTGAAGGAATGACTACAGTAGAAGAAGTCTTGCGTGTTGCAGAAATTTAGAAAAAGGACATAAAAAAACTATGAACATTCACGATATCATGGACATGCTGATCAACCAAAATGGTTCTGATATTCACATTCTTGTGGGTACACCACCAATGATTCGTATTCATGGGGAACTGAGCGCTGTTGAAGGTACTCCGATTTTGAATTCAGAACAAGCTGAAAGTTTGATTTATCCAATTATGACCCAAGAACAAAAAGATTTCGTAACGGTCAATAAGGAGCTTGACTTTGGATATCAATTCAAAGAAAAAGGCAGATTCCGTGTTAACGTGTACCACACCCAAGGTGCCCTTGCTGCTGCAATGCGTTTAATTCCTACCCAGATTAAAACTTTAGATGAGTTGCAACTACCCCCCATCATTCATGAATTTACTAGATACAGTCAGGGTTTAGTATTGTTAACTGGTCCAACTGGTGAAGGGAAATCTACAACTTTGGCTGGCATGATTGATGAAATTAATTCTACTCGCAGTGAACATATTGTTACAATTGAAGATCCTGTTGAGTTTTTGTACAAACCAAAACGAAGTATTATCTCTCAAAGAGAAATTAATCATGATACTCATTCCTGGAATGTGGCTTTAAAGTCGGTACTTCGTGAAGATCCTGATGTGGTACTTATCGGTGAAATGCGTGATTACGAAACAATTGCTTCAGCAATTACTATTGCTGAAACTGGTCACTTAGTGTTTGCTACTCTACATA
>CAZZDG010000052.1:0-5365 GCA_964652415.1 uncultured Pseudomonadales bacterium
TCAAATTGTTCCATGGTGTTTTTGAATTCTATGTGTAATTCAGGAATTTTTTTGTCTTTGTTAAATGAGCCACCATTTTTTTCACAAAGTTTTGCTACCCGTGAACAGAGATTACCTAAGCCGTTTGATAGGTACGCAGTATAAGTAGTATCGAATTTTTCCCAGGTTACATCCATATCTGTGCCAAACGGTCCCAAGTGCATGAGTAAAAATCGTGTAGCATCTACACCATATCGGTTAACCATGTCTGTAGGTGAAATGACATTGCCCAACGACTTACTCATTTTTTCACCATTCACACTAATAAAACCATTGATCAATATCTGTGAGCTATTCTGAAGTTTTGCGGAAAGTAGCATTGCTTGCCACATTGCTGCTTGTTGACGTAAGTTGTCTTTTCCTGCTAGTTGAATACCCGGCCAATAGTTTTCAAAATTTTGAGTATCCTCTGGCCAGCCTAATGTTGAAATATAGTTTACTAGAGCATCAAACCAAACGTACATGACATGATTATCATCTCCAGGGACAGGAACTCCCCAAGACATTTTTTCCTTGAGTCTTGAGATACTAAAATCTTGCAAACCACCTGCAACAAATGCGGTAATTTCTTTCAGTTTGCTTTCTGGTTTAACAAAGGTCTTATTTGTTTCATACAAGTTGAGTAGATCTTGTTGATATTTTGAGAACTTGAAGAAATAGTTTTCTTCTTCGCGAATTTCGATTTCTGTATTTGGATGTAGTGGACACCTACCATCAACAAGCTCGCTAGCCTGTTTTTCGAGCTCACATCCAACACAGTATGAAGTCTTGTAGAGTTTTTTATAGATATCTCCGTTATTTGCGCATCGTAACCAGAACTCCTGTGCTGCTTTTTTATGGTGGCGATCGGTAGTTCTAATAAAATGTGTGTAGTTTATTGATAATAGTTCTTTGAGATTTGCAAATTTTGCCGCCCAAAAGTCAACATATGCTTGAGGATCTTGATTATTTTCTTGTGCTTTTTGGAAGATTTTCTGTCCATGCTCATCTGTACCAGTGTTAAAGACGACTGATCTACCCATCATTATTTGGTAGCGAGTAATAACGTCTGCAGCGACAATTTCTAAAGCAAATCCAATATGTGGCTCTGCGTTCACATATGGCAATGTGGTTGTAAGATAAAAAGTTTTTGGCATCTAATGAGTATTATAGTATATCTGGAAAAGATAGCAATCAAGCTATTATTTTCTTAAATTCTTTTTTTTGTCATGACAAAAAAAAGAATAAATGCTAGGCAGAAAATGAAAATCCACCAATATGTAAACTCAATGTGTTGCAATCTAAATAGTAATAGCAGTGATGAAAAAAGGGCGATAACACTTCCTCGTTTGATATTGAGTGTAAGATAGCCAGTAAAAAATGTAATAAAAAGGAAAAAAGGCAAGAGTAGCGGCAAATAGAGTTGGTGCACTAAAAAATTTGCGACTGCTTGAGGTTGTTTTGTTGTGATAACCTGTATGCACCAGAAAAAAAAGAGCATTGATAAAATGAGCAATGGGACATGCTTAATGTATTGTTTTGAAAGGTTATTTGAATTGCTTGTCCGATGAACTTTTTCTAAAGATGCAGTATCTTGTTCTTGCGCTTGAATATCTTGGTTTTTTTTAAGTCTTGAACGGGATTTCATCAGTATTAGCTTAGCATATTTTAACTGGTATACTTAAGAATATGTTATTTCAATTTTTTATCATCTTTTTAATTATTGGAGGATTTATTGCCTTATTTTTTGCTCTAAAGTCTGTAATGACCTCACAAAAAGATACTCAAATTGAGGCAGTTGTTGATAAAGTTTTTGGTATGAGTGTACAAAAAGTTGCTCAACAATCTCGCGATATTTTGCACGCTGATAAGCAAGCGATTCACATTGATTTACAAAATAAGCAGATGGTCATGGAAAAGTTAGTTGCTGGGCTTAAAGATGAGATGGCAGTACATCAAAAAGAAATTCGTAAGGCAGAAACAGACAGAATCAAAGAATTTTCCGCAATTGTTGAGTCGCTTGAACAGCATAAAAATTTAGCGACTGAGCTCAAAGTTTCTACGGATACACTGTCACAGGTGTTGTCTAATAATCAAAAACGTGGTGAGTGGGGTGAGCGGATTATAGAAGATTTAATGATTTCAAATGGTTTGGTTGAAGGAGTGCATTTTTCTAAACAAAAAAAGCTTGGCGATACTCAATTACGACCAGATATTTTATTGTTACTTCCCAACGACAGAGTTGTGCCTATTGATGTGAAATTTCCATACTCAGAAATGCAAAAAATGAGTTTGGCAGAAGGAAAAGTACAGCAGAAGGTGCATTTAAAACAGTTTGAGCAAGATTTAAAAATAAAGATAACTAAAGTTGCCGAGTATATAGATGCTGGTCAGAATACGCTTGACTATGCAATTTTATTTGTACCAAATGAGGCAGTATTTTCTTTTATCAACCAAAATATGCCCGACATTGTTGATATGGCACTTGGCAAGCGAGTGCTGATGGTTTCTCCTTTCACTTTTTTAATTGTTGCTCGAACAGTCATGGAAAGTTATCGCAACTTTATGATAGGTGATAAACTCAAAGAAGTGGTAAAATATATTGATGACTTTGTGAGTGAGTGGGATAAATTTAAGGGTAGTTTTGCCAAGTATGGTCGTACACTCGAAACCCTGCAAACTGATTACGAAGAAATTACAGGTACTCGTGTGCGGGTAATGGAAAAGAAAATTAGTAAAGTGCAATCGTATAGTTCGGGAAATTTAATTGATGCAAAGAAAACAGAGTTACTGTAGCCATTTCGCAAAAAATTGTATATCTCTCTGAATTGCCCTATCCCAGTTTGGTACCATATTGTGATTCGTATTTTGGTATGTGATCAAGTTAATTTCAACAGGAGGTAAAATCTCAGTTGTATGAGCTTGGGCTGCATTTTTTTGTGCGCTCGCACTTGCAGTTCTCGCGCTTTCTGTTGCTGCAATTGCTGCTAATTCTTTAATGACTTGAGTTCTTCGTTTATTTTCTGCAGTAACTTTAGTAATAAATTCTTGGCTCCAAAAAATGAGGGCGGCATCATCCGCAGTACCATGTTGAATTTGGATTGGTCCAGTTAAACTATCTAAATGTTTGGTTAAACTAAATTCAAAAACGTCATAATCATCTTCAAACAATGAGATCCACTTGCGTTGCTCTTTACCTTCATCTTCGAGTTCATCGGAAAAATAGAGTACAGAATAGGGAAATGGAGCAGTTACTGGAGCCCACAAAGTTGTAGGAATTGGCATTCGTAAAATCTCAAGAGTAGTGAGGGCAATTTGACCACCATTGCTGTGTGCCCAGAGTCCAATACTAGAAACTTTTGTTACATCCAAATCTAGTGAGTTTGAGGTTCGTTCTGACTCTAAATTTAATGGTATCCCATTTTTTTCAACAGATTTGAGCAATTCAATTACTGTGATTGGTTTTTCGAAGCGTGCGGCCCAGGTGTTTTCAGGTTCCGGATCTGAATCTCCGTAGCCAAAAAAATCAGGTGCAATTGTTATATAACCTGCTTGGGCAAGTGCGGCGGCAGCATTTTTTGTGCCAATCCCAGTTGTATATATATCATCAGGAACAAACCCACGCAGCATAATTACTGCTTTTTTATTTTGGTCAGGGTTTGCAGTAATGGCATCAGGAATATTGAGCTGCCCTGTCATTTTCTTTTCCATAGTTGTATATGAAAATAAAAAAGAAGTATAGTTTTCTTCTTCTGATAAAATTTTTTCTAAAGCAATTTTGCTTGTTTGATATTCTCTCTTTTGTAAATTTGGGATGCTATAGGCAAGTAGTGGTTTACTGATTAACTTTCCAGAGTCCACAAAAGGATTTAATAACTCTAGTGAGTCATATAGTTTTGTGTAGTAGTTACTGGTAAAAAAACCAAAAGCAAAAAAAAGTCCTGCCCCACAGAGTCCAAAAAGTATTTTTAGAATTGTTTTTTTAACAATTTTTATTTGCATGTCTATATCTCATACAATATCAGTTTTTGATTAAAAGTTCAGAAGCAAAAATGTTCTTTGACTTCATTTGATATAATAAGATACTATGATGTCAGAAGATTCTACTATTGTCAGTTTTAAAAAAAATTCAGCAGGTGACATTATTTTTGAAATTAATCCTCAAAATATAAGAATAAGTTTAGTAATAAAAACTATTCTACTAATTTTACTTAAGATTACTCTGCCTCTTTTTGCTTTTTTTGATTTTCTTGCAACAAAAAAAAAGTTAGTGATTAGCAGTATTGGTCTGGGAATTGGACTTGGGTTGAGTGTCCTAGTTACGCAACATCCAGATGCATTACAAGCATTTCCTGAACTTACCTCTAGTAAAGACAATAAAATTGCTGTCAACCAAATTCAAATTCCCAGTATTGATTTTCGGTCACAAGTTGTACCAGGGAATGTCCAAGATATATTTGAGAATATTTCTCTTGAATATCTCATTCATGACGAGAGATCTTCAGAGTTGGGTGGAAGTTTTCCCGTTGTAGTTGCACAAGTTGGTGGTTTAGATATTCTGAATAACTTAGAAAAAGTTCAGATTGGTGATGAAGTACTGGTGCGAGGTTCTAATAATGCTCTCTATCAATTTAGAGTAACTGAAATTAGAGATATGAAGGCTGAGTTTTTGGCACATGTTATTGGTGCAAACGATGAAAGTATTATTTTATACAAATCAAAAAATGTGCTTAGAACTCGGATTTATATTGTGATTGCCAAGCCAATCAAATAACAAAAAAGTTTAAATAATAGTTGTAATAATTTGGTTCACGATATTTACGTTATTCTTCGATTTCATTTTCACTTGTGCGTACTGTGGACAGTATTATATTAGTGAATGTAGCTGATGTTTAGTAATTTCAGGGTTCAGTTGTCTTTGTGGACATACTTTATCTGCATAAGAACAGAACACACAGCATTTATCAGGAAGCGGTGCTAAATCTGCTAAACATTCTTCACTCGTGCATTTGTAATAATGTTGGAATTTGTCGATCGGCATGATAACGTGTTGTTGTGTCTCACATACTGGGCAAGTCAAAGTTGCTTCTATTTCTATCTGGGGTTCTTGAGAATCTTCTGACATATCTCACACTATAATCATTTTAAGAAAAAAATGCAAGTTTTTGTCCTATGGATAATCCTATTGCATATATTCTAAAAATCGAATATATTATAGTTTGTATGTATAATCAATTACTTGAGGTATTCAACTAAGTACAATTCTGGCAAGTGTATCGATGGTACTTTCGAGTGATTTTGTGGTGACAAATGCTTTGAGAATTAAAGGAATGATAATATAAAATAA
>CAZZDG010000053.1:0-5238 GCA_964652415.1 uncultured Pseudomonadales bacterium
AATGCACTAGGTAATTATCGGAGAGCGGTTCAAAATAAGAATCGTCCTCCGCACTTTTTTTGTAATATGCTATTTGGCATATTACAAAAAAAATTATATAGTGACTTGAACCGTAGGTGAAAGTCACACTTCGAGTCCCAGTATGGGACGCGAGAAATGTGTCCAGATGCGAAGCAATCTGGGACACCTCTCTATGATTTTAGTATTGTTGTAACAATATTATTACTTCTTGCTATTCAGAGTATGTGATAAAATTACACTTGCTCATAAATAGGTAACCAAAAAGTATAAAAGAAGTAATAAATATGAAATCTAGCATAAAATCTAAAAGCAACTCAAATTATATTTTCTTAGTTATCCTTTTGGTTATTTCACTCTTGGTAGTTACTGTTCCCATGTTGGATATTAATCTTGATTTTAGAAAACAAGCAAAAGTTGGCGATGCAGATGTTGATTTCTCACAAACAACCAAAGTAAAAAATGAGCAATTCACTGGTGAATATAGTTCAAAAGAAAATCGTTATTTTACTTCATATAACTCTAAAATCTGGGAAGAACAAGAAATTCCAGAAACGGTTACAACTACCGATTCAGACAATAGTTATTTTGTCACAAAAGACAGAATGAATTTTTCAACAATCTATATTTCTTCACAGGAACTATCAAAAGTATTTAAAACTGCATTTGCACAAAAAACCACTGTTGAGGATTTGAATAAATTTGCAGATTCATTAGAAAAAGGTTTTAACTTAAAAAGTCCAAACAAGTACTCCAAAATAACCTATGTCGGCAGAGAAATCGTTGATTTTAATGGGCACATGGCAATTCGCTTTGAGTTTGCAGAAGAATTGTTTGGGCAAAGCACCAGTTACTATGAATATGCAGTACCAAATAAAAACTACTACATAGAGGTTGAAACAAAATCAGTAAATGAATATGCTGGTAAGATTTTGGTTGAAGACTTTATTAAAAACATTTCTTTTGAAAAAAAGCTTGCAACTGTGTTGGGTGAAATGACAGAATTAACTGAATCACAATCAACAGCATTAGTTAAGCCTTCTGTTGTGAACATTATTCATACTTTTTGTGACCAAATTAAAGGGGCGCCAGAATACACCTTTTTGGGGACATATGAGATTTGTAACGGAGCTCAAGGTTCTGGATTTTTTGTCGGAGAAAATTACATTGCTACAAACGGTCATGTAGTTACGAGTTTTCCGGAAGAAACAGTTATTGCAAACTTTATTATATTTAATCCACAAATTGAGAATTTCATCGTTGATTACATTAAGGAATCAGTTTTCCAGGCAACTGATATAAGGCTTACAACTAACGAAGCGCAGCAACTTGGCTTTATTATCCTTCAAAATCCAGCCGGAATGCATTCTATCATTTCGGAATTGTATAAATCTATGAAAGAAGGACACTTCACAGTTACCAGATCTGTTGATAATCACTATGTCGGTTTCGGAAACAAAGCTTTTGAACTCAAAGAAGAAGAGTTGACCGGCAAAAATATTGAAAATTATATTGCTGAAAATGAGTCTGTAGTTAAAGTGTCTTTAGTTGATTTTGATTTAGGTAATTACTTCGCAAAAGAGACAATAATTGATGGTGAAAAGCCAACTGGATCTGATGTAGCTTTATTAGCACTGAATAAAGACTCTGATATCACGCTCCCCTCCCTTAATTTGAGCAATTCTTCAGTTAGAGAAGGTGATGAGATTTTAGTTGTCGGTTTTCCAGGATTAGTGAGTGGCGATCAAGAATCAGCAATGCTTATCAATTATGATAGCTCAAGTACCCAAGCAACAATTTCAAAAGGAATTATTAGTTCAATTAAAAAAGATAATGGTGGGCAGAACTTATACCAAACCGATGCTTCAATTGACCACGGTAATAGTGGTGGACCAGCGTTTAATAATAAATCAGAAATCATTGGAGTTGCGACCTATGGAATTGAAAGTTCAATAGGTAGTTTCAACTTTTTAAGAGATATTGCTGATTTAAGAAAACTTGCTCTTGCCAATGATATTAATTTGGATGATAAACCTAGTAAGACTTATCAAAACTGGGAAAAGGGGCTTGAGTACTTCTGGAATTCAAGATTTACAAAGGCAATTAATGAATTTAAAAAAGTAGAGCGTGATTACCCAATGCATCCTGATGCTGCGGAGTACATTAAAGACGCAGAGGCTGAAATTGAAGCAGGTAATGATGTTGACTTGTTATTTGGATTTCAAAAATCATATGTATTCGGAGGAATGGGTGGTATCATAGTACTTCTACTTTCAGCTGCATTCGTTGTGTTTAAGAAAAAAATAGGAGTAAAAGCAGTTTCTCAAGAGGTGCAGGAATCACCAGAAGCTAATTTGCAAAAGAGTAAGAAGTAGTTCTGTAGTAAAGAAATTCAACAGTGATCAATTGAAATAGCAGAGTGGTTTAGAGCACATTCTTCAAAATTCAAATAATTTTTGTTTAAATGCAAACACTCTCCCATCCAAAACTTCCACCCCCTCTTTTTTGAGCATCTCAATTTTTTCTTGAATAGTTTTTTTTCCAGTCTTACATCCTTTAAAACCACCAATTGAGCCATCAGCATTTACCACTCTGTGACAAGGAACTTCTGGTGCATATGGATTATTTTTCATTGCTGTGCCAATTGCCTGATATGCCTTTGAGCCTAACGAGTTTGCAAGTGCTTTGTAAGTTGTTACTCTCCCCTTTGGTACTTTTTTAAGTTGTTGGTAAATTTTTTCTGAGAATGGGGTTGGCATACAAGTATAGTATTACAGATTTTTTAAATCGACAAATCAAAAAAAATACAAAAAAATCCGCTTATTTTCGAGCAGTTGCTCAAAATGCGGATCCTTTTGTCTCAGAACGAAGTTCCCGGTGAGGAAAAAACCTTCTGAGGTAACTGTATAATAACATACTACTATAAGACTGTCAACAATTTGTATATTATGGGATTTATTTTCGTTAGTTTACAGATGGAGATGCTTCACTTGGATTTTCTGTAAACTCTAGTAAATCAGCATCTTCCTTGAGTTTTATGCCAGAGGTTCTGTCGTCATAACGCATTTCTGCCATCCATTGATTTACAGACTCTGCCCAACTTCCATCACTTGGTGGAGTATATTTTTTCATAATTTTATAAGGAGTATCTAGGCCTATGTCAATATAATTCTTTTTAAGTGTTTTGGCAGCCTGTTCAAAATTGGCCTCAAAACTTGGAAACATGGTTACTTTTGTGCCATATACACCAAACCCTAGGCAATTATATGACTCAACAGGTACTCCTGCTTCATTTTTTGGCTTTGGCGTATGGTTACAGAGATTACTTTCTTGCATGGCAATCGCAGGTAACAACCTGAAGTCTAAGTTATATTTATCAGCAAGATTCACAAAAAACTTACCAAAGTATTCTTCAGGAACTAATGGATGGTGGATATTTCTGTTGCCTGTATTATATCTTTTTAGAAAGTTTGCAATTAGAAGTGAACGGGCGTCATCAGTTTCTACTATAGTAGTTGCGCCAAGAATTGCATTGTCATTTTCAGAATTTGCTTGAGCAATTAAAATAGCACTCTGTTTTTCATCATTTTTTAAAAAATCAAACTCTCCAATTTTATAAAAAGAGACAGAAGCAATAATCACAAAAGCAACGCCTACAGACAAAAATAGCCAGGAGAATACGAGGAATAATGATTTCATATTGATTCGTGTTGGTAGTATAGCAAACAAGACCTCCAATTGACATCTTACCTCGAAAATGATATCCTATAATGTATTAAATCATATGTTTAAAACAATAGGTATTTTTATTAGCTTCTTTGTTTTTTTACTTGCTATGTCTGGGCAGTCTTTTGCGTTTGAGACGAGTAAGTTAGGAGTCCATATTTTGAGTATAGAAGAGGCAACTCGAGCAAATGAAGTTCTCACTTTTGAGAATCAAAATGATTCCTGGAATTATGTTACGATTCCATTTACTTTGGGTGATCTGCAAAAAGAAAAGGAATGGCAAAGGTTTTTTGATACCTGTGCCCAACTCAAATTAATTCCATTAGTTCGTTTAACAACTAAATTTGATTCAAATACAAATGCTTGGGTTGTTCCAAGCAAGAAAGATATTATTGATCAAATCTCATTTTTATCGAAGCTTAGATGGCCTACTCAAGAACGTCATATTATTGTTTTTAATGAGGTGAATCACGCGAAAGAATGGGGTGGGACAATAGATCCACAGGAGTATACAAAAGTACTCCGTTTTACTGCAGATTGGGCTCACACAGAACAAAAAAATTATGTAGTTTTGCCTGCAGGGTTTGATTTAGCAGCCCCAAATGGTCGCCAAACAAAAGAAGCTTTTACTTATATGAATGAAATGTTGCAAACAGATCCAGAGATCTTTGAAGTTGTTGACATTTGGAATTCACATTCGTATCCAAATCCAGGATTTTCAAGCTCCCCTACTCGATTTGGAAAAAATTCACTACGTGGCTATCAATATGAGCTTGCTTACTTAAAGGAAAAAACTGGTCGGGATTTGAAGGTGATGATTACAGAAACAGGCTGGGAAGATAATAAATCTATTGCGAAATTGTTGAGTTCATATTATGCATATGCATTTCAACATATTTGGTCTGATGAAAGAGTTTTAGCTGTGACACCATTTGTATTAAGAGGCTCGCCTGGTCCATTTGAAGGATTTAGTTTACTTGACGGAAATGACCAACCTACAAATCAGCTATCTGCATTGCAGAATGGGTTAGCAAAAGTTTTGAACTTGAAGAGAGTTGAACAAGTTAGTCTGCAAAAGTAACTCCCAATAAATCTCACTTCATTTGTATGAAAAAGTATGATATCCTCGCTCTAAATAGAGAGATACGTGATGAAAACAAAAAGCAGGCTGACGATCACACTTTCACAGGACCTTCTGACAAAGGTCGATTCATTAATTGATGGCCATACTATTAGGAACCGTTCCCACGCGATTGAAGGATTGGTAAAACAAAGTTTGAGTGCTCGAGTGAGTACAGCGGTAATTTTAGCAGGTGGTAAGCATTCTCAAGTAGGTATCCCTGCACTTAAAAAGATCAACAATCGCCCCTTGCTCTCAATTACACTTGAACACCTCAAAGCTTTTGGAGTCACGCAAATTATTATGTGTGCAGGTATTAACGAAGCTGCTATCAAGGCTGAGTTTGGTTCAGGTTCCAAATTGGGAGTTCACAT
>CAZZDG010000054.1:0-4920 GCA_964652415.1 uncultured Pseudomonadales bacterium
ATGGTCTTTCAAAGAATATAGCACTTATTATGCCGTTATTCTAGGAAAGACCCTATTTTAATAGGGTAACTTGAGTACGCTCAGAAGAAGTATGTTTTTTTATCAAGGGTTTGGAAACAAGATTTGTCTCCTATCAACAGTTTCAAGTATTGCGAGTTTTATTTCTTTTTTCAACTAATTGTGTTGATTTTTGACTAAAATGTTATAAACAAGTCAAAAAATAGCCACCCATTAAAATACAAAGTAAATACGAATAACAGAAAAATAATGAGCCATATTGAGTATAAAATAATAGCCATATTTTGTTATATTAATTAGCTAAAGTAGTAAATTGAAAGAACAACTAAATTACTCAATAACATACGGTAAAAATTCGGATTCAAAAAAGTGAAAAAGAAAAGTGCTGTAAAAACAGTTACAGGTGGAATAGTAAGATTTTTCAATTAAATTTACTTGCAACAAGTTCTCACATGCAGTAAAATACTAAAAGTAAAAGCGTTGACTTAGTTCGCACCTAAGGACTTTGAAACAACAAAAGTGAACTCTGAAAAACAATTTAAAATTGCAAAGCGGAGTTTTGAACACACTTTAGCAATTTCAAAACGCTTGTGTCGGATAATGACAAACGTACTGGTGAATCGATATTTCACCCAGCTGACTTTTTGATTTGAGTCAAAAAAAAGCTACAAAGATTTGTGTTAGAAATAATGCAGATACTAGAGGGTGGTACCGCTTTCATAAAGCCCCTTTTGTTTTTCACATGTGTTGTGGAAGGCAAAAGGGGCTTTTTTTGTTTTATATGTAAACAAAACGGTCTAGAATGAAGCGAACAGAGAAAAAAAGAAAGAAAACTATGAAATTAACAGAAACACTCAAAATTCAGGTTCAACAAGCGGTTGCGTCTTTGCAAATAGCAAACCTTGTTAAGTTACAGAATAAAGACATTGTTATCGAATACCCTGCAGATAAATCACATGGCGATTTTGCTACAAGTATTGCTTTATCACTATTTGGTAAGCTAAAGCAGGCAGAAAAGGTAAGCGATCAAGATCAAGAAGAACAGACAGAATCTCAAACCCAACGACCAAATTATAACTCTCCACGCGAGCTTGCTCAGGCAATTGCAGACGAACTTAATTCACAGCAGATCGCCCAGCAAGAAGAAATGTTTAGTAATATCTCTATTGCTGGTCCAGGGTTTATTAATTTCACACTATCTGACGCGTTTTTATTGTCCAAAATGGGCATGATTATCAAAAGTAGTGGAGATATGACAGAAAAGGTTCAAAAGGGCAAAAAAGTCATAGTGGAGTTTACAGACCCAAATCCATTTAAAGAGCTGCACATAGGTCATATGTATAGCAATACTGTTGGCGAATCTATTTCTAGAATGTATGAAAATCTAGGCGCAACAGTTGTTAGGGCTTGTTATCAGGGTGACGTTGGTATGCATGTATCTAAAAGTATTTGGGGAATGAAGCATATATTTGCTGAACAATTTCCTGATAGGTCTCTTAAAGAAACTCTTGATTTCTTAGAGACTCAAAGTCTTTCATCGAGGGTTAATTTATTAGGAAAAGCATATGCTTCTGGTGCAACAGCGTATTCAGATGATATAGAAGCCAAGGAATCAATTAAAAATATTAATTACTTAGTGTTTATTTCAGCTCAGGAAAACTTAAAAGAATCGACTGGATTTGAGCCGGTTGTTGACTATAAAAAGTTTGTTCCAAAGATGTTACTAGATTCAGAAGAATCAAGTGAGATAAAAAAGTTATATATGGCTGGTAGAAGTTGGTCATTGAAGTATTTCGACCAAATGTATGAGCGGATTGGGATGAGTTTTGATGAGTTCTTTTTCGAGAGTCAGGTCGGGGAATATGGCTATCAGATTGTTCAAGAATTTTTAGCAAAAGGTGTTTTTGAAAAAAGTAATAATGCGATTATTTTCCCAGGAAGCAAATATGGTCTGCATGACAGAGTTTTTATTAATTCTTTGGGATTGCCAACGTATGAGGCCAAAGAACTTGGTCTAGCCCCGGAAAAATACAGGCGTTTTAAGTATGATACATCCATCGTAATAACTGGAAATGAAATTAATGAATACTTTAAGGTGTTGTTACAAGCATTAAATCTGGTGAGTCCAGAGCTTCGAGCTAAGACGATTCATATATCGCATGGAATGGTGCGTCTTCCAGAGGGAAAAATGTCATCAAGGACGGGAAAAATTTTAAGCACCCAATGGTTAATTGATGAAGCAGTGGACAAAATTAAAATTCATATGGAAGAAAGTAGACCCGAGCTAGGTTCGAAAAAAACTGCAGATATATCAGAGATTGTGGGTCTTGGAGCGATAAAATACGCTTTTTTAAAACAATCAGTTGGAAAAGATATATCGTTTAGTTTTGATGAGTCTTTGAGTTTTACAGGCAACTCAGGACCGTACATGCAATATACCTACGTAAGATGCCTGAGCGTGCTAGCAAAAGCTCAAAATGGGGGAGTTAAACAGTTCTCTGCCGAGGAAAAAACTGCAGAAACTGAGCAAAATCTATTACAAACTAGTGTCAAAAATCTAGATTTAGGACAAGGTAGTAAAGCAGATGTTTTAAGTGACATTGCTATGCAATTTGATACATTACTTAATACTAAATCATATTTGAATTATAAACTGAATGATGATGAGAAAGACATATTGCGAAACCTTAATAAGTATTCTGATATAGTTGAGTTGTCTGCAACGGAATATGCCCCGCACCACATCTCTAGCTACCTTTACGAGCTAGCCTCAAGCTTTAATACTTTTTATGCAAACAACAAAATTGTTTCTGAGAATTTCAACAATGATGAAACTACACAACTGCGGCTGCTCATTGTGATTGCGGTTGCAAATGTTGTGAAGCACGGTCTCAACCTGCTTGGAATTCAAACGGTAGAGCAGATGTAAAATATTGAGGTATAATCCTTTCTATGTTACATCATCTATTTACAAAACTTTCTTCAGGATTAAACGTTGTGAGAATTCCAATGCCTGGTGTTAATTCAGTTACTGTATTAGCTTTGGCAAATACTGGTTCTCGGTATGAAACTACCAAAGAGCAGGGTATTGCTCATTTTTTTGAGCACATCGTTTTTAAAGGGACAAATAATTACCCAAATGCGCAAGTTTTGGCTGGTGCTATAGATGCTATTGGTGCTGATTTTAATGCTTTCACAAGTAAAGAATACACTGGTTACTATGTCAAATCTGCAAGTACTCATGTAGAAACATCACTAGATGTTGTTTCTGATATGTTATTGGCGCCAAATATCAAACAAGAGGATATTGATCGAGAAAAAGGAGTGATTATTGAAGAGATTAATATGTATGAAGACAACCCTGCAAGCAAAGTTGGCAATCTATTTGAGACTTTACTGTTTGATGGTTCTGGTTTAGGTCACGATATTTTGGGAACAAAAGACACAGTTTCTAGTATTACAGATGTAGATTTTAGAAACTTTTTAAAAAAATGGTATGGTTTAAACAACTTGGTACTTGTTGTTTCTGGCGATGCAAAAGTTGTCGAATCAGATAAAATGCTTGACCTGATCACAAAATATTTTGGCAAAAAAACTGAGCCAAGAGAAAACAAGAGAGTTGATACTCAAGCTATCTCCCAAAAAGAACTAAAGATTTCAAAAGATAAACTATCCATAACATATAAAAAGACAGAACAGGCACATTTATGTATGGGTTGGCTTGGTCTTGAACGAGAAGATTCTCGAAGATATGCATTAAGTTTGCTCAGCGCTGTACTTGGAGCAAATATGAGCTCTAGACTCTTCACTGAAGTCAGAGAAAAGCGTGGCCTTTGTTATTATGTTCATTCTGATACTGATTTTTATCATAATACTGGTGTATTTGGAGCGTCTGCCGGTGTTGACCCAACTAGAATTGAAGAGGCGATCTCTGTAATGCTTTCTGAGTTCTACGGTTTGGTTGATGGTTCAAAACCTGTTACAGAGGAAGAGCTGAAGAAAGCAAAGGACTATGTTTCTGGTTCGATGGTTCTTGGTTTAGAAGATTCTAGAAGTGTTGCGCAGTTTTTTGGCATGAGAAAATTACTCACCGACGAAATTAAGTCGCCAACTGAAATACTTGAAGCTTTCGAAAAAGTCACACTCAAAGAAGTACAGGATGTTGCCAAAGATTTAATCAAAAAAGGTGAGTGTCGTTTAGCAGTGATTGGTCCGTTTAAGTCAAAAACAAAATTTAAAAAATTACTTGGTATAAAGTAGTAGTTAAAAAAAGTACACAAGAAGGAGAACCTATGAATACATCTCGTACAGCAGTTTTAGTCAAGCCAGATGGTTTGCAAAGAGGATTGATAGGAGAGATTATCTCTAGATTTGAAAGAAAAGGTCTGAAGTTAGTTGGTTTGAAAATGCTCAACATGTCAGATGAACAACTTTCGGATTGGTATGCAGAACATAAAGAAAAGAGTTTTTTCGGTGATTTAAAGTCATTTATGGGTTCTATGCCAATTGTAGCTATGGTTTGGGAAGGTATCGATTCTGTTTCAGTAGTAAGAAAACTTGTTGGAACCACTTTGGGAAGAGAAGCAGAAGCAGGTTCTATCCGAGGTGATTTTGGAATGAGCCAACAGTTTAACTTAATTCACGCTTCAGCAAACGGAGATGATGCAGCCCGTGAAATCAAAATTGTGTTCAGTGATGATGAACTTCATGGATACGCTGGCGTAATGGAAGCAGTTGTCTATGCTGATTACGAACTCAAAAAACTAAAAGAATAGTTTTATTAGGAAGTAAATAACTTTAAGCCGCCTTGGGTTTTACCCAGGGCGGCTTTTTTGTTTAGAGAATTAGGAGACCGTTCCAAAACGGTCACCTTTTTCATATAGTTTAGATTGATAAATAGAT
>CAZZDG010000055.1:0-4423 GCA_964652415.1 uncultured Pseudomonadales bacterium
AAGATTCTGTTAAAAATGCTCCGCTTTAAGCCGTTATTCTAGGAAAGACCCTAAAATATAAAAACATACTATGCCTCTTAACAACGAGAACCTGTTTTAAACCTACTAAAATAAAAACTAGACTTACAAACCTGGAAAAAGTTATCAAAAAAAGACACTTTTTATGACTAAAATATAAACTGCCACTTGCAATCTTATTCAAAATATGAAAAAGTCTCTATTACAGAAATACGCAACTTAAAAGAACTTTATATTAGAAACCTGACACTCCAGTTTGCCAAAACTTGTGTCCATCTGCAGTAAAAACTAGCTGTCCAGATGTTTTTGTCTGATAGATTTTCGATCCAAATCTAGCTAAAGTATCTATTACTTGAGGACTTGGATGATTATATGCGTTATTTTTACCACTACTAATTGTTGTAACTTCGGGTTGTAATACCTCAATAAAACTAGGGGTAGAACTCGTTTTTGACCCATGATGCCCTGCTTTTAAAATTGATACCTGCTTTAGCAATCCATCCCTGACAAGTGCTAGCTCCCCCTTGCTCTCGAGGTCACCAGGCAAAAATATTACTACATCTTTAAATTGAACAAAAAGGGCTATTGATAGGTCATTTTCAGTATTTTTGGCAAGTTTTTCAGATATATTTTTTTGTTTTCTATCCGATAATGTTGTTTCGGATCTTATATTTTTTTGACCTTCTACTCGAGGAAAAGAAATATTTGGAGAGACAACTTTTGCAAAAAGTGCGTGAGTAATCATAATCTCCTGTCCAACGAACGTATTTATTACTCGAGTACCAGATGTGACCTTTCTCGAGAGGGCTTCTTCTAAGAGGTTAAAATCGGACGTTTTTTTATTAGATGGATTGATAAAAAGGTAATCAACAGCAAAACCTGCCAATACTTGAGGTGCACCAGATATATGATCTCGGTCCATGTGTGTCAGAACAAAAAACTCAATCTTCTTATCCCAAAAGGGCATGTTATTTTCCAAACAATGTACAACGGCATTGTTTGGACCAGCATCAATTAGCAACTGCGTTGAGCCCATCGTAAGCAAAGTTGCATCTCCTTGCCCCACGTCACAAAAAACTATTGTTAACTCATCTTTCCACCAATTTGCAAAAAATCCTGTAACAAGTAATATGCTAAAAACAAAAATGATATATTTTGTCATATTTAATTCTTTTTCTATTCTCTTTTAGAATGCAAAAAGATCCATAAATCAATAAAAAAGATATGTAATAAACAACCACTACCCATATTTCAAAGTTTGGAGAGTGAATTAAGAAGAAATCAAAGTAAAAGATTTTTAAAATAAACAGTATGCTTTGCGAAACTAAAAAAAGTGGCAACGAAAAAATGAATAGTATTTTCAATGGAACAAAAAATTGAGTTAATGCTGTTAAAAGACCAAACTGCAAAACAAAAGGCATTGCCCACGAAACTGCGACTGTTGCAATTGCCCCCACTAAACTAAATTCCTGAAAGTGATATAACAACAATGGTAAAACCATCAACTGAGCCGAGAAACTAACATACAAACCAACAAAGATGTACTCGAGAAAGTTAGTTGTAACTCCAGAAGAACCAATAAATGCTGATTCAACCATTGTTCCTATTTTTGAACTAAAACTAGAAAACAAAATAATTCCCAGAGTAGCAGCGTAAGAAAGTTGAAATCCAATACTAGATATAATTGATATATCAATTAAAAATACTATTAGTACAGTAAGAAAAAATGTGTGAAGCACATGGACTTGTCGCTTGAGTAAATACCCCGAGTGAGACACTACAAACATCAAAAATGCCCTCAATAAGCCAGGCGACGTACCTATAAACCAAACAAAAAAGCATGCGCTTACTAGATTACACATTAAAACCATTGACTTGGAAAAAGATCTTCCGTATAACCTACTAACAAACATAACAAAAAATGAGAGATTAAAACCAGAAATTGCCATTAAATGTTGCGTCCCTGTAACTTTAAATAAATGACTATTTACACCCTTGTTAGCCTTGTCTATACCAAGCGTGAGACCGATGATTACTTCTGATACATTGGGGTAATACAGCTGGACAAATACACCCTCAATCTTCTCAAGTAGTGACGCTCTAAAACTAGCAAAATGGCCTTTCCAAACATCTATCGAATACAGTAAGTAGCAATAAACACTTTTTGTCGACATAATCAATCTTTTTATGGCAAAAAATGTCTTGTCAATATTAGTGCTTTGATTGCTAATATATCGACCATCTAAATTAACCATTTTTGACATAAGTCCGGCACTATAAGTGTTAAAATCATTATTCCAGACCGCTAAACTACTAATGCAAGCACTGTTCCCTTCATTGGTTTTACCGCCATCTGTGGTTACCACCACCCCGGCATCTGACTCACCAGATATATTTGCCAAGCCGTTGTTCGTACGAACATATAATTGTTGCAATATTCTCAATAATATTAATATAAATAAAAACATTAAAACTAATCTTTTCATATGCATTGAATCATTATTACTATTACTGTTAAATTGATGTATTTTGAACAACTAATAGTATTTTCGGATACAGTTCGTCAATAATGATCGCCATCCCCACACTTCATAGCACTTGTCTCTATACATTAATATCCTATAGCAAAGTCCTCATAATTTATATTGAAATTTGACTTTGAATCTCTTCTAAAAGTGAGCTCGTAAGAACACCCTTTTCTACCAATTCTTGCACACTCCCATACGGTCTATTTTCAATAATTTTTTCTGCACGAATTTCTCCAATTCCTGATAACTCCATTAACTGATTCTTGGTACTAGAATTAATTGATATAGGACTAGAATTACTTGTGTCTAAATTTGTAAAATTGTTTGAACTTGTTTGATTGGAAGCAACCTGCACTGATAACTCTTGCTCAGTCTCAGCTTTTGTTGGAATATATAACTGATCACCATCACTAAGTTGTTTTGCTAAATTGAACTGCCGATTTACATAGAGTATATCTGCAGCGTTAGAGATGCCCCCACTCGCATCTAGCAGATCAATAGTCCTGTTTCCACTCTCCAAAACATACACTCCTGGATTAGTAACAGCACCAGATATATAGACTGTGATTTGGCCAAAATCGGCAGTTTGCTCGCAAACTTGACTACCAATGTCATTACTTGTAACAATTTCTTGATCATTAGTACTTATGAGCTCAAAAACTCCGTAACCTGCAACGCCAAAACCAGTTGCTACTAATAAGAGTACAATAAACCACAACCAAACTGGCTTTTTTGACAAATATTCTCGAAATGATATACGTTCGTTCTGACTATACAGCATGAACGTAGTATAGGTTTACAACCTTACATAGACCGTAACAAGAACGCCTTGATTTATTGTAGCTGAGCAGACTGCGAACTAGAGTTAATCTCACCGCTCCCAGTTGCCTCACCTGAATCTAGAATTAACTCCTCAACACTCCCTAAAGCCTCAGTCGTACTTCCTGCTACCTCACCTTGATTAGGTTGCTCTACTACTTCTAGAATAATTTGAGATTCTGAAGTCTCCAAAATAGTAACTGTCGCCTCATTCTCGCCAGAACCTAACACTGCAAACCAATCGAATGCTTTTCCAGAACTTTGACTACTAACAAATCTTACTGTAAAACCTGTTTGTGTAATTGATTCAATGCTATATCCGCCAATAATGTCACTTTGAGGAGATAAATACACTTTTGGCACCTGAGAAAATTCCTTATCAAAATGGACTGCTGCCAGAGTCACACCAGAAGGAACAATGAAACTTCCAACAGTATCAGAGTTAAACTGAACTTCGCCATTAAATGTTACATTTTTAACAAACTCAACACTAGCTAAAAACTTTGCCTGCATAGTAAATACAACTTCTTTCAAGAAAGTCCACGCTACATCTGTCAATTTTGTATATAAACTTAAGTCTTCCTCAAATGTTGTGTTTTGAGTTTTGATATTTTCAATCAATTTTTGTTGTTCTTGTACTGCACTCACAAGCAAACTTGGCAATCTTGAGTAATTTACGCCCATGTAACCATCAGTCTTATTTGTAAATGTAATTTCAGGAAAGATCTGACTAACTTCTTGAGCAATCATACCAATGTCATGATTACCCCCTTCTCGCCAATCGAATGAATATGTTTGCAAACGCAAGATCTTACTCAAAACCTCTGAATCACTTAACTCTGCAATGTTTTCTTTCAATCTAATATCAGATGCAGATGTAGTGAGTGTTCCATCAGTAGTTAAGTTCAAATCACTTGCATATGCCCCTGAACCAACAGCGCTAAATCGAGCACTCCCAACCACATCAAGTTTCTGACCTGGAGCTGCTGAACCAATACCGATGTTTCCTGCATGGTACATTTGGCCACCCTCAGAGTAAATTGAGTAGTTATTTGTGG
>CAZZDG010000056.1:0-4378 GCA_964652415.1 uncultured Pseudomonadales bacterium
GCCGACAGTCCAGTTATCTTTTAAGTCATTTGTGGTACCTGTTTTAACACTCACTTGTTTGCCAGTAACAACGAGTTCAGATCTTGCGCCAAATGCTTGGACACGAGCGTTATTGTCTTGCATAATGTCAGCAGTTATGTAGGCTGGGCCTTTATCCAGGACTCTAGTGAGTTCGCCGTATGATTTCTCAGCATCATATTCTGTCAAGGTGGCTAAATCTTTTTTTCTTTGCTCTATATCTGTGCTTTCAACGAGATTGCCCTGATAATCTTCAATTTTGAGGATTGGAGTGAGTGGGGTCTTCACGCCCATATTTGCAATTACACTGAATGTTTGAACCAAATCAATCATGCGAACTTCACCACCGCCCAAGGTGAGTGACAAGCCGTATCTAGAAGGGTCAGTCCAGGAAGTAATTCCCATTTGAGTTGCCTGTGCCATAAATTCTGGAACTCCTATAATTCTCAAGCCTTTTACAGCGGGAATGTTTAAAGAATTACCGAGCGATGAGCGAATTGTAACTGGTCCTTTAAAACTGCCATCATAATTCTTTGGGCAGTATGGAGGTTGTCCTGGTGAAGTAAAGCAAGTATGAGTATCAATGAGTATGCTTCCTGGATTCAGGTCGCCTCTTTGAAATGCTGTTGCGTACATAATTGGTTTAATAGATGATCCGGGTTGTCTTTGTGCGAGAGTAACGTTTACTTGGCCTTCGTCTGTTGCATTAAAGTAGTCTTTCGAACCAATCATGCTTAAAATTTCACCCGTATTTGGTTTTACAATCATAGCTGCGCCATTTCCAACACGATATTTGGTTAGGTTGGCAATCTCTGCAGAGAGTGAAGCCTGTGCTGTATTATGTAAGTCAAGATCAAGTGTGGTTGTAACTCGTAGGCCACCTTTTTCTACAGTATCGACACCATATTTTTCGTATAAGAAGTCGCGAACATAAAACACAAAATGAGGTGCTTTAATATCGGTTTGAGAAAGTGCAAAGTGCATCACTTCATTTGCTGCTGATTCTTCCTCTTCTCTCGTAATATATCCTTCTTCTCTCATTCTTCGTAAGACATCTTTTTGGCGGTTTTTAGCATCATCAGGATTTGATCCAAATGGTGAATATTTTGTTGGTGCCTGAGGTAAGCCCGCCAGCAGAGCAGCTTGTGCCAAAGTGAGTTCACTAGCATGTTTGTCAAAGTATCTGTTTGCAGCTGCTTCAATTCCAACTGATGTTCCTCCATATGAAATATAATTGAGATACATTTCAAGAATTTCTTCTTTTGTGTAGAGGACTTCAGTAAAGATGGCTAATATACCTTCTTTTACTTTTCTTTTGATTGATTTTTCATTTGTGAGTAATCCATTTTTAACAAGTTGTTGTGTAATTGTTGATCCACCCTCAAGCCTGCCACCAGTAATGTTGGATTTTATCGCCCTGATAATTCCAAAAACGTCAAATCCAAAGTGGTTATAAAAATTTTGGTCTTCAATGGAAACAGCTGCTTGGCCAACATATTTTGGGAGTGAAGCAATGCTGATAGGAGTACGATTCTCATCAGCAAAGATTTCGTAGAGTAGTTTGCCATTTCTATCGAAAATCTGAGTGCTCACGGCGTAGTTGTCTTTATGAGTGAGTCTTCTTGGAGAAGGTAAATCTTTGAGCAAGAAAACTGTGCCAATTATGAGTGCAACGAATAGTGCGCAAATTGAGTAAAAAATTGCTTTTCTTTTCTTAGATTTTTGAATATTATCATGGTGTTTTTGGATTGTTTTGATGAATGGAACACTTTTTGCCTTTTCTAAACTTCCTAAGAAAAGTGAATGAACGTGATTTGTGAGTTCTTTTTTTTTCATGTATTATGGATCAAATTATATACAAGATGAGGTATAATTGCACATATCAAAGTGCAAAGAGAAATAAGTGTGTATGCGGCATATTTTACAAAGTGAGTGGATCAAAACTTTAAATGACGAACAACAGCAATTAATACAAGCCTCAGTTGAACTTTATGAGCGGGAATCTGCTTTGCCTGAGCAAAAATTGATTGATTATTCTTTCGTTATTTTTGCTATGACAAAGGCGTTCGAAGGTTTTTTAAAACAACGATTTTATGAGTTGCATTTGATTGATAAAAATTCATATGAGGGCAGAAGATTTAGGATTGGTAAAGCTTTGAATCCAGATATCAACGTAAGTTCACAAGATGAGTTTTGGTTATATGACGACCTTTCACAGATGTGTGGAACAGAAATTGCGCGAGAACTGTGGGATACATGGCTTGTGTGTAGAAACCGAGTTTTTCACTACTATCCAAAAGAATCAAATATTATTTCACTTGAAACAGCAGGAAGTTATTTGTTAAAAATGGGTGCAGCAATGAAGGCTCTCAATGAGTGTCAAAAACAAAATATATATTAGTTAGTACTCAACTTTAAAGAAAGAATATATGTCAGATCAACATGAAATAGAACAGAATTTTAAGTATAGAAACATTACTATTTCTGGACTTCCAGGGAGTGGCTCAACAACTTTGCTTAAAATGTTGAAGGAGAATGATCTTTTAAAATTTTCAGGTTGGCGTGGATTTAATGGTGGCGATTTTATGAGATCGTACGCTAAGGAAAAAGGTTTGTTTAAAGAAGTTGGCAACTTACATCATTCTGCAATAGATTATGAAGATGATTTCGATAGAAAAGTTGATTATGGGATGAGAGAAAAATTGGAAAACGAGAGTGGTTGGATTTTAGAATCTTGGCTCTCAGGATTTATGGCACAAGGTGTCCCTGGAACACTGAAAATTTTAATGATTTGCAGTGATAAAGCAGTTAAGGTGGATCGTATAGTGAATAGAGACCAGGTTACTGCAGATGATGCGATCAAGAATATGCATGACAGATATGTAAATAATTCAAGTAAATGGAGCAGAATGTATAATGAAGAGTGGAATAAGTGGGTTGTTGCTCGGGGCAAAGTGAAACAGAGTGATCCAATTGATTTTTGGCGTGAAGATCTATACGATATGGTAATAGACACGTATTCTTCGAATCAACAGGAAGTTTTAAAAATAGTTTTAAATGCCATCACAAAATAAAGCGACAGCCGTTTTTTTTCCTTTACTGCTTTTAACTTTAGTTTTATGGTTCTTATATAGAAGTCTATTTTCGTTTCCAGTTTGGTTTGATGAGACGGTTGGTAAAGCAATCTTTTTTGGTTTACCAGTCTGGTTATATCTGAGTGTGGGTGAAGGAAAATCTGTTCTAGAAACTTTTTCATTTAGTAAACTCAAACAGGGCTTGCTTTTAGGTATTACTGTTGGTGGTGTATTTGGATTTGTCTTCTCACTGATGTCGGTGATTCAAAGTGGTGGTGTTGTACAGGCAGTCGATTTATTTGACTCAAGTTTATTTTGGTACGAATTTGCTCTCGCAATATTTACTGCATTTTGGGAAACGCTTCTTTTTTATAGTTTTATAATGACTATTGTTAGAGAAAAGTTTGAAAATTGGTCTATAACAAAACATGTTTTGTTTACGGCTGTGATATTTTTGATTTTTCACATTCCAAATACTTTACTCAGGTATGACGTGTCGTTGGTTCTTCCTCAATTGTTTACATTGCTACTGTTTGCAATAGGTCAAGGATTCTTATTCTATTCAAAGAAAAATGCCTATGCATTAGTTCTTTCTCATGCAATTTGGGGTATGGTGCTGCTTGTTCACGCGGGTTTTTAGTAAGTTGTGATACAATGCTTCTTTTACTATGCAAAAGCAAAAGTTGATATTTGCAGTTTTATCTGTTTTAGTTGGTGTTTTCATATTTACCTCATCTCTCGTAGCATCTTCACAGAAGCAAGATAATGCAGACTCAGATAGAGTTAGTAGAAAACAGCTGTATTTTGGCAAAAAGATTTTACCTGATCATATTTTTTATCCTGCACTTATGGTCGTTGATAAAAGTTTACTTTTTATAACTTCAGGTGAGTCAGAGGTATTTTTACGTATTCGTCTGGCACAAGATAGAATGATTAGTGCAAATAGTTTGCTTGACAAAAACGAAGAAGGTCTGGCGTTTAGTACTCTGACAAAATCTCAGAAATATTTGTTGTTGGCAAGCCAAGAGTTTTTAGTGCTTGAGTCTCATTCTAAAGAAGTGGGCATAGCTTTACTTACAGCATTAGAAGAAAACACTCAACATATGAAAATAATTCAAAAACGGTTCAAAAATGTTGATACATCAACAATCAATGATTTGGTTGCTGAAAGTGAAACGCTTATTTCTATTGTTAAAAATAAAATACAACAATAAAAGTTGCGGTATATACACACAAGATTTCCGTATTGAATATTTTTTTCTTTTTTTCTTACAAAATATGACCCG
>CAZZDG010000057.1:0-4242 GCA_964652415.1 uncultured Pseudomonadales bacterium
TTTCTGATTTTCTTTTTCTAAGGATAAACTCAAGTTGGGTTTCAACATTACACGCAATATCAGGATTGTTTCGAATTTCTTGTACCCATGGGTCTGAAGTGTTGTCGGCAATATAACCAGCTTGTGGACATGCGTTTTTATCAATACATTGAGGAATTAAAACACCCACAATTTGTGAAGCTCCACAACCGTTAATGAGAATACCAGCACAACTCATGCTAGATTCACCTGAACGAATGACTCTTAAAAATGGACTTCCATCGACTTGCATCATTCCCCATACAAGTTGAGCATCATTTGAGTCACCTTTTGCAATGCCGCAGACCATATTTTCTAGTTCATTCATGGTTGGAAGATCTACAGTCAATGAGCGTAGTTCACTACAGGCTAAGCCAGGTCCTGTTCCAGGATTCGGTCCACCATCAGTCCCACCTCCAACACTACTGCCACCGCCCAAACATTTGCCGAGTAAAAATTCTTCTGTAGTTTTGCAGGAATCAAAATATTTCCATGCATTTGAGGTGCGAGCACTCAGTTGTAACTGTACTTTTCGCATCCAGTACCCAAGTTTTGCTCCAAGAACACCAATATCAGCTTTTTCTTGATCTAGAGATATTGAAACCTCAACATTGTCACAAGGTTTTGGAATTGGCAATTTAGTTATTGGATCAATTCCTTCAAATCCACACCCTTCTGCAATTTTTTCTAAATCAGGATAATCAAAACTGGCATCATTTCCTTTTAGACTTGTTTCTTGTCCTGACATTAAAAATCCATCTACAGTATTGCCAGTTTCCAGTGAGGCAAGTTGTGCTTTTGTGAAAAAGGCTCCTTTCATAGCAGTTTCTACGGCATCAAGCTCAAAGCCCATTGGGTACACAATATAGAAGTCCACAGTAGTTGAATCAACATCTGGTCCCCATGTGCTTTCCGAGATTGTAAATAGAGATTTGAGTTTCTCAGCAGGGTCATCAGTTTTTGCAACTTGAGGGTTTGTCTGTTTGCTATCTCCCAAAGGAGGGTGTGTTAAATCGCCAAAGAAGAGGTTCAAAAGTACTTCTTTTCCATTATCAGCATTGAAAACCCTGCCATAAGGTTCTGCCGGGTTATCTAAACCTGCAATATCTTTAATGACATTCACTATTTCAGCCTCGCCGCAGCCTTCAGCAGTGCCATTAATAATGTCAGTAATGGCCTTAGTTAGTTCGTTTTGGCATGAAATTGTGGTTGTATTTCCATCATCGCAGAAGATTTTATTTCCAGAACTTTGCTTTGCAGCATTTACTGAACTATCAAGAATTTGTTGCCTTTTAATAGGTCTATCAACGTCTTCATGTGTTGTATTTTGTTGTTTTGTAAAAAGAACTTTTCTTGTTAGATCAAGTGGGTCTGACCAAAATTGTGAGCCTGTATCATCTCCACCACCTTTGTTTGTGCCAATATCTGGCAGTTTAAAAGCAGCGACCAACACTTCATCTCTTGGAGATAGTTTTCTGGTAGTTTTTGTAAAGAAGTTAAATATTTTTGTTGCGACATTTCCATTATCTGTGCCAGGGTCTTTTGCGTGAATGGCTGCGACAATGAAGCCGTAACGATATGCGCGGTCGAAGTATGTTGGGGTATTCATTAAACCTTGAAGTAAAGCCTCGTTTGCGGATCTGTCTGTTGTTGTGAGTGCCTCACAACCACTCTTTGCCATCCCTTCCCGATACCCTGGTTCATATTTTTTTAATTCATCTAGTAGTGTTTGTACAGTATGTTCAGTTTGTTCTGGTATTGGATTTGGCTCTCCATTTTCTGTAGTAAATTCTGGGCTAATTCCTGGGTCAAAAGAAATAGAAGAGTTTGGAATTGGTCTAGTAAGCAGTTCGCATTCTCCAGGTATTTCTAGACGTTCACAAGCAAGTTGCTGGGCAACTAGGTTGCTCCAACCTTGTACGCATAGTTGTGGCTCACTTAATAGTGAGTTAATTGGAGAACTCATTAAAATAGCATCAGAAGGATTAGCAACATATACATCTCTAAATCCAAAGTATTCCTCTAAAGAAGTTAGTAAAAATTGTTTATTGCTCACATCACGCCATAGAGGATATTGAGCGTTTTTCATATTGAGCGTTTCAATTGCATCTACTTCCAAAATTTTAGGTTCGCTATATTGTTTAAAGTATTTATTGATTTTGTCTTGAGTATTGTATTGAGCTTCTATTTTGACACCTTCAGTTGCACAATAAGCTTGGTATCCTTGTAACGCAAGTTCTTTTCTCAATTTTTCGACTGTTCTTTGCAAAGTACCACTATTAATTACATTTCTAATTGGAGCAATAAAAGATTTAGTTTCGTCGACGTCATAGTCTGGATATAAATTATCATCGTAACCAGGAGGTTCACTATAATTGAGTCCTCCTGGAGGAGCTTCTCCTATATAAAACATTTTGCCAAGTCCAATACCAATATTTAAAGCCAGTAGAGCATTTTGTTTTTCTTCTTCTGTGTAATAATGAGCAGAAGTCATTGTAATCGCACTAATATTATTTGTAATTTCATAGTCTCCAGGAACGGGACTATCGCATCTAGTTGTGTTCTGACTTGCCATTTGTCCATAACCAACATTTGGAGTTGCATTTCTTAATATCGATCCGATGTCAGCTCCCCATGCTGTGTATGCAGATATGGCATTAGCATCACCTCCACAATGGGGCTCATTTGCTAATTCAAATCCAAATAATGCTGGGTGATTTGAGAAGTTTTGGACAATCTCATTAACAAAACTTTTGTATTCACTTTTATATCCTGATTCATACCAACTTATACCTGCACCTTGAGGAACTCCACCACCACCATTACTATAATCACCAATTGCAACAAGGATTTTAACTCCTGCTTTTTGACCAGCATCTAAAGCTCTTCTGATGCCATCTATTCCTTCAATTTTTCCAAAAACTCTGATAGCTGAAACACCACAATTTTCCTTTAACCACGACATGTGTCCAGCTGCAAAATTATCAAAATCAAATTCTATTGCTCCAATATTATGAATATTTACACCAATTGTTTTATCTGGATATTGTACTGATTTTGCTTTCAATATTTCACAAACATCTGTGTTTATATCTCTGTAAAATGAGTATTGATCTACTGCAATCATTCTACCGTTGCGATCACCTCCATATTGCCAAACATAATAACCTTGTGCACCAGCAGTAAAAAATTGGTCAATATCTCTGCCCAAAGCTTCAGCATCAACTGCAAAGGTCTTAGATGGATAAAAAAATGAAACTGCAGTAAACAACAAAAAAAACACTTGTAGAACTAACAGTTTAAATACCTTTTTATGCACGGCGTTATTATACCTTATTCGATTTTAGTTATGGGGTGGAAGTTGATTCTGATGTTGGAATTTTAAATGTTTTAATTACATCAACACCTGTGAATCCTGCAATAAGGTTGATGATAATAAACGCGCTTAAGGCAACAACTATACCAATGACAGCGTATGTCATTGTGCTTCTAGCTTTGTCAATATTTGAGGAATTTCCTCCGGAAATGAGCCAGCGAACAGCTCCGACTACTAACATAATAAAAGCTGATAGACCAATGAGGGTGATAATAACAGTAAACACATTTGCAATTAAACACTCGAGTCCTTGTATAGTTGCGACATCTTTATTAATACCACCAACGCAAACTCCACTCCATGTCGTTGTTTGTGCAAAAGTTATCGATGAAGAATACAGGTAGGCAATAAATGCAGTAAATAGTTTTTCAATAGTTGAAAGTCGATTTTTTCTTAACATATATAGGGGAATTATAACATTAAATTGTGTGAAACTAAAAAGCCCCTCGTGAGGAGGGGCTTTTCTATTACAATTCTAAAAAAGAATTAGAGGGTTTCGATTAAATCGTTGAATGAGCCTGCTCCTAAGAAGTTGAGGACTAATCCAAGGATTGCCCATGATGCCGCAAGAACAATTAAACCAATAACCGCTGCGGTAATTTTAGCACGAGCAGCTTCTGTTTTGCCTTTATCACCACCTGATGTAATCCATTCAATACCACCCCAAATGAGGTACATGAATACTAATAGGGCACCAAGTACCATAACAAAGTTGAGTAGTTTTGTGATTAAGACACCAATATCATCAAAAAAGAAGTTTGGTGTTTCAACAGGACTTGCTGCAAATGCTGCAGGAGCTGACGTTACAAATGCGGCTGCCGATAAAGCTAAACCGTTGAGTTTATTTC
>CAZZDG010000058.1:0-4178 GCA_964652415.1 uncultured Pseudomonadales bacterium
AAATTAAATTGACTTTGAAAAGCCTCGAGAAATCGGGGCTTTTTAATTGAGATTCTAGTCAAACTCCAGTGGATCAACTCCAAAGAGATCTTCTAATCCACCACCAGTAACTTCTAACTGTTCGGGAAGATCAACATTTGAAAAGTTTGCTAATTCAGTTAACACATCTTGTTCTTTTTGGTTGAGTGCAGGGAGTGCTGCCTCTATAGATGCAGCAACACTTTGGGTAAAGAAATACGATTTCGTAGAAATTTGTGCCTGCATATCACTTGCTGCTTCAGAAAAATCGTCACCACTTGCACGAGAAGATAAACCAAGTTGCACAATAGTCGTAAATGGAGAAATTTTCTCTAGGTCTAGCATAAATTTCCCAACATCATCAAAAGTACCAGCCACTGTCATTTCCAGATCAATGCTATCAACACCATCTGTATTTGCTGATTTTTTCGCATCAGCTTGAATTTCAGCTTCACTCGTTGCAATCAAACCAGGACTTAAAGTAAACTCTGTAATAGAAACTCTATCAGCTTCTGCTATGGTATTCAGACTTGTCAGTAATTCAAGCAGTGGTTTTTTTGATGGTAGGGCAGCATCAACAATCGCTTCTTGAGAAAATTCTGGACTAAATTGAATATTATCTAATTCAACAAGTTTTTTCTGCAACTTTTCAAGTTTTGGCTTTTCGTTAGTCAACTGAGAATAAAGATCGAGCGTTTCTTGAAATTGGGGAATAATTGCAAAAATGACTAACATTGCGGCAGCAGCGCTTAACCCCATTGCAACTGCCAAAGACTTCCTGTTAACTAAGAAAGTTTTGTAATTTAATCGTCTTTTATTCTCTGTATTAACCATTATTTATTTTTCCGCAACTTTTTCACTTTCAGATAGGATGACTGCAAGATCAACAGTGTAATTTCCTGTTGCTGACCTTCTCATAGAGCTCTTGGTGATATTCGGATACACACTTGTCACTTGATCACTGGCAAGAGTAGAAAACACACGCTCCATCACAAATACATTTGGTGTTTTAATTGTAAAAGAAACAGTATCCGCATCTGTAGAACTATAATCAATTCCAGAAACAATTACCTCATCGCCAAAAATCTCACTAAAAAAGCTTAATGCCTCTTGTTTATCTTGCCTCTTACCAAAAAAGACAGAGAGTTGTTTCAGTTTTTGTGCAAAAATAATGTAATCTCTTTCTACCGGTTCATTAGCTAAAATTCTTGCTCTAATTTGAGACTCTGTGTCTTTAATGTTCTTAACTTGAAATACAAAATAAAATCGTGCACCCACAACAATTAAAAAAATTGTGAACACACCAACAAGAACATTCACCGCTATTTTCAGGATTTTATTATCTTGTTTTTGCGCTTGTGTCAACTTTTTTCGTCGTTCACCGACAAAGTTTATTGCTTTAGCCATTCTAATTTTCTTCTCTTTGTAAGAGTCCCATACATACACTCATTGCTGGAGGATTTACATTCTCAGGGATAACTCCTTCAACACCATAAAAAGGAGATGCAACAAGTACTTCAACACCAAGCTCATTGGTAATATGTTGTACTAAGCTTGGAAGCATTGCTGATCCACCAGATAGGACAATGCGTTGCACAGTTTGCTGTGGATTTTGGTTGATAAAAAATTGGACAGACTTTCTCACCTCAGTTAAAAGCATATTTACTGGAGGTAATAGAGCATCCCTAACTTTACCTTGAAATTGTGAACCGTCCAAACCGTAACTGCGTTTATATTGTTCTGCCTGGGCAGCATCAAGACCAATTCCGGTTTCTAATGACTTAGTGAGCATTTGGCCACCATTCATGTGAGAAATTACAAACTGAACTTCACCCTTATGAACAATTGCCAAATTCATACTCGATGAACCAATGTGGGCGATCAATGTTGTTGGATCTTCGGGTGTAAATTGCAAAGAACGAACAATTGCTAACACATGTGTTTCAAGAATAGTTGGTTCAATACCAATTTCGTTAAACATGCCAATAAAACGCTCAACCATACGTTTTCTTGTACCAACCAATAGTACGCGCATCTGCGCATCTTCCTTCTTATCTGGTCTATATAGAACTTGGTACTCGAGTGAAAGCTCTTCTGGTGGAATAGGGATATGTTGCTCAGCCTGCCATCCAATCGCAGATGCAAGCTCTGCATCAGAAAGAGGTGGTATTTGAATCACTTTTGTCGAAACGACAGTTTCTGGGAAAGCAAGACGAACATCGGTGCGAGGAAGCTCATTATCGTTGAACACAGCATCAATAAGGAGGCCTAGTTTTGACACAGAAGCATCGTCAGTAGGAAGTGCAATTCCCGTTTCGTTAAAAACTTCTACTACACGTTCAACGGAAACTTTATTTCCAGCTTTTCCACGAATAGCTTTAATACTATATGTTCCAATATCTAGGGCAACTGAGGCAGGCATATGTGTTCTTTTTTTTTATACTTTGTTACTTTTTTTATTCTCTTTTCTTATATTTTGTTAGATTGCCTATTTATTATGGAGCATCTTGGACAATTCCAGCACCTGAATACATTGCATAATCCATAAATGATGGGGCACCCGATAAAGTGCGACCAACTTCTACAGTGCGACTCTCTTCACCAACTACTGTAGTTGCTTCTGAACGGATTGTAAAAGATTGCGTCAGTCCAGTACCAGTAACTCGCAGAGCAGTGTCGTTATAGACTGCACGGATTCGAGCAAATTGTTGTGTGATTGGACCCACTCCGGTTGGAAGAGTAATAGTTGCTTGTCGCCAGTACCCATCTACACCGCCCGTGTTAATGACTGTAAAATCATCACTGCGACAATCTCCTGGGGCAAGAGCCTCATGAATCACTTTTGAAGTACCATTATCATCATAGTAAATTGAGATTAAAAGTGAGGCAGCACTATCGCAACCTTCTGCAGAACGTGCCCAATTCACAGTGAAGTCTGGACTCGTTGTTCCTGTCAAATTAAGGTGAACCGCTGCCCCCTCTACTATCTGTGTTTCTAGAGTGTTTACTGATTGAATCGAGGTATTTATACTCACATCTTCAACTGTATTTGGATTGAGAGTAACTACTTCGCCTTCTGCTATAGTACTAAAGTCATAGGTAAGTGCATCCTCAAGACCTACTTCTGCAGCATTAAAGACTCGAGCTGATTCGGCCTCTTGTTGAGATAAAAACAATTCCTGAGTAGTTCTTGATGCAAGAGAAAGACCGATCGTAAGCAAAACAACCATAATAAGGAGAATCACAATTGCTACTTGGCCAGATTGGTAGCTTATTTTTTGTGACTGGTTCGTTTTTTGATTTATTGATTGCATCATTTGTTACATTTTTCGATTTTAATCTCGCAGATTTAGTATTTAGTGCAATTTTTCATTTTTTCATGTAAAACTGCAAAAACAAGGAGGCACAAAAACGCAACCTTTAGAGTTAATAATACCGTAAAAGGGTGGAGGAGTGCAATGGGAAGTAAAGAGGAGAATGAGCTACGAATTATATTCGTCGTTATCTTCCATGTTCTTTTCGATAAGGTTGCGGAGATAGACTGAGCGAGGAATTTTTTTAACTTTTGAAACCCAATCAAGGTAGTTGCCAATGGCGGGGGAGATGAAAAAGTTGAAACGGACGTCCATTTTAGATTGAGCATAGTCAAGCGAATCCTCTAAAATTCCAGAGAGCGTTTCATCGCTGTATTCAATGACTTGTAATTTATCATCTTCTATTCCAGCTGCAAAAGCTGGTTTGTGGTCTTTATAATGTATTGCTATGACAGGCTTTCCCAATGATAAAGCTGTTTGCATTAAATAACCCATTGTTAAACTGTGTGTTGAAACTTCTAATAAAACAATGTCACTACTTTTTAGCGCCTTTATTGCTTCATCATACAATGCGACACGTTCCTGATGGCTGTATCCATACACTTCACCTGGATCACTTTCTTTGGAGTAATCACTAGTATGTTCATATCCGAGCTTTTTTACGGTTTCAAATATTTTTTGATGTGAATTCGCAAAATTCTGTGTGCCTCTAGCAGAGCAAGTAAAATATACTTTCATAAGTTGAATGATTCTGATTATTTGTAACTAGGTGTGAATTGTACCATATATATTTAGGGTCTTTCCTAGTTTAGCGGGTTTTCAGCGAGTATTTTGAGTAATAATTTG
>CAZZDG010000059.1:0-3318 GCA_964652415.1 uncultured Pseudomonadales bacterium
TGAGTTCATTTTGACTTCTTTTAACGATAATCAGTTGTCTGTGGGCAATATATTCCATCAAAATTTGACGAATATTCATGAGTTGTGGAGTGCCTTCTGAGCTGAGTGCCACGACATTCATTGAAAAAGTTGTTTGTAGTTCAGAATATTTGAACAATTTGTTTAAAACGACCTTGGGAATTGCGTCTTTTTTGAGGTCAATGGTGATTTGTAGACCATTTCTGTCTGAATCGTCATTGAGATCTTTAATACCCTCAATTTTTTTATCACGAACTAAATCTGCGATTTTCTCGAGTAATCTGGCTTTGTTTACCTGATATGGAATCTCGGAGACGATAATGTGCCAGCGCCCCTTTTTGTCTTCGACAATTTCAGTTTTTGCTCTGGTAACTACTCTTCCTTTTCCAGTTCTGTACCCTTCTTTGATTGCTTCAAAGTCATACATGATGCCACCAGTTGGGAAATCTGGGCCATTAATATGCTCCATAATTTCATCAATGCTAATTTCACTATCAAAATTTCCTGCCAGGACTGCAGAATCGGTTGCTAAAAGTGCATCAATTTGAGCATGCATGTTTTTAATTTCATCTTCTTTGTTGCCCTTTTCTACTCCTCTTTCTGGAAGAGCGACCGCTTTTTGCGCGTCTAATGTGGCTTTACCAACCTTAATAGTTGCAATAATTGCAGCAACAACTTCTATTAAATTATGAGGAGGGATTTTGGTTGCCATACCAACGGCAATACCTTCTGAACCCATGAGAAGTAAGTTTGGTAGTTTTGCTGGCAAAACATCTGGTTCTTGGAGGGAACCGTCAAAGTTATCAGAGAAAGGAACAGTGTTTTTATCAATATCTTGCAATAACTCTCTAGCAATTTTTGCCATTCTTGCTTCGGTATACCGCATTGCAGCAGGACTATCACCGTCAACGGAACCAAAGTTGCCTTGGCCGTCAATCAGCTCATAGCGCATGCTAAAATCTTGAGCTAAACGGACCATTGCCATGTACACGGAAGAATCACCGTGTGGGTGATACTTACCCAAGACGTCTCCAACAATACGAGCAGATTTTTTGTACGAAGAGTTCCAGTGAATTCCACTTCTGTGCATGGAGTACAAAATACGTCTGTGAACTGGTTTGAGACCATCACGCACATCTGGGAGCGCACGAGAAACGATAACACTCATGGCGTAATCAAGATAGCTTTTTTCCATCTCTTCTTTGATAGAGATGAACTTCATTTTGCCAAATCTGGTTTCTTCGATGGTACCGATGAGGGCTTGGTTGACTTCTTCTGAATTAGCCTTATTGATGATGTTTTTGATGATTGGTTCACCGTCTTCGTCGAGTTCTGGTTCTGCTTGCGAAGCAGTTTTGTCGGTAGGTTCACCAGCAGTTTCACCTGCTTTTCGTTGCGCTGCAACTTTATCTGCTTCAACAATGTCTGCAACTTCTTTCTTGATTTCTTCAATTTTGTCGTTTTTGTCTTGTGAATCTGCCATATGTGTTTTCTAAATAGTTTGTATTTGTATTTTTTATTTAAGTGCGTTTTCTATAGCAGGAGCAATTTCTTTTTTACGAGACATTTTTGGCCCGATATCAAGGATATTATCAGCCGTTGTACCTCCAAATGCCTTTTCTGCGACAGCTTTTTCAGCATCACCCATGATGAGGATTTTAGTATTTACTTTCAGGATATCGGTTATAGCAACAAAGAGAAGTTCTGCTCCTTGCTCTGCTTTTACAGATTCCATTGCCTTGAGGAGACTTGCTTTTTTTTGAGTCATAACCAAGTCTTGCTCGACAGTTTCGAGTTGATCAATCATGGTTTTAGTAATTCCACCCTGTGCGTTGGTAAATTCAAAGATTTTATAATCGTTTTTGACGATTTGTTCGTCTGATAATGTTGAAATGTTTGATTTTGCCTTAAAAATTTCGAGTGTGAACGCGTCAACATCGGTAATTTCTGCAATTACTGCAAGCTCTGCGCCAAATTTTTGGTCTTGAGGTGTGCAAGTTGCAGATTTATAGCCAACTGTGTCTGACAAGATTGAAGCAAGCATGAGAGAAGCTAGGGTTTTGTCTGGAGTAACACCAAACTTTTTCATTAAATAGTACACAATGGAACATGTTGAACCCCATGGTTTGAAAGTGAGAAAAATTGGGTTATTAAAGTTTATATTAGCCTTGTGGTGGTCAACGATTTCAACGATTTGTTTGTCGGCTAACTCAGAGTTTTCAAGTCCCGCCATTCTTTGTGAAGCCTCGTTGTGGTCAACTAAGACAACTTGAGTATTTTCATTTAAGTCAACACTTGAAATGAGTTTTGGTGCTAAAACGCCAAATTTGTCAAACAAAAAATTAGTTTCTGGGTTGAGAGGATCAGTGATAACAGCAGTTGGGTTTTCATAACCAATTTCTGGCCAGTTTTTGCATAGGTATTCAAAAGCCATTGTCGCAACGACTGCGTCTGTGTCTGGTTTAGTGTGTCCTATGATATATGTGGTTTTCATAATTTTGTTCCTTTCGTGCAAATTCTTGGTTTACAGGTTGTTCTCATTAATTTTTTTTAGGTATCTATTGTTGCCAATTTAGCGTGTGACTGAATGAATTTTTTACGTGGTGCAACATCATCACCCATCAAGGTCGTGAAAGTTTGGTCAGCCTTGACAGCGTCTGCAATAGTGACACGTTTGAGCATCCTAAATTCTGGATTCATGGTAGTGTCCCATAGTTGTTCTGGGTTCATTTCTCCAAGACCTTTATAGCGTTGAATGCCGAATTTTTCATCTTTATTTTTTGCGAGCATTTCTTTGGTGTATGCGTCTTTTTCTACATCGGAATACACATATTTCTCAGTTTTGCCGTGTTTAATTTTGTAGAGTGGTGGCATTGCGATGTAGAGATACCCCTGCTCTACTATTTGTGGTAGATGTCTGAAAAATAAAGTTAAGCCAAGCGTTGTAATATGTTCACCATCAACGTCAGCATCATTCATGAGAATAATGCGGTGGTATCTGAGTTTTTCTGGGTTAAAAGTTTCGCCAATTCCGGCACCCAGGGCAATAACTAAGTTTTTAACTTCTTCACTAGCAATGATTTTGTCTAGGCGAGCACGTTCTGTGTTTAAGATCTTGCCACGAAGTGGGAAGATAGCCTGGAACTTACGATCTCTGCCTTGTTTTGCGGAACCACCTGCTGAGTCACCCTCAACAATGTAGATCTCTGCTTCTGCGGCATCTCTGCTCTGGCAGTCTGCCAGTTTACCTGGCAGAGTACTGCCCTCAAGGACTCCTTTACGTATGACGGCGTCCTTGGC